>CAYSJX010000010.1:0-24082 GCA_964431445.1 uncultured Oscillospiraceae bacterium
CACGGCTTTCGGAGCTGGAAGTGCTGACGGAGCAGAGCCGAATGCTCCATCAGGAATTTGCCTTCCATCAGGAAATGATCGAGTCCTTTGCCCATGCGGTGGATACGGCGACTTTGGAAGAAAAACGGCGGCTGTTGCGGACGATTGTCAAAAAAGTGGTCTGGGACGGGGAAAATGCCTATGTTTACCTCTTTGCAGAGGATGGTGAGGCGGATTTGCCGCCCATTGACACACCAGAAAGTCCGTTAGGTGAGGATAGCGAATGAAATCCTGATGTACTTTCGCAGTCAGAAAAAGAGCAGTCAGGATGTTTCGTTGTCGGATTACATTGAAACCGGGGCGGATGGGGCGCCGTTGGCGTTGATGGATGTGGTCAGTGAGGATGTGGATCTTCTGGAGCAGGTGGCCGGACGGGAGTCTGCCATGCAGCTGCGCCGGGCGGTGCGCGACTGTCTGACACCCCAGGAGCGCACCGTTGTGACCCTGCGCTACGGGCTGGACGGCCGCAATCCCCTGCGGCAGCGGGAGGTGGCCCAGCAGATCGGCATCAGCCGCAGCTATGTCTCCCGCATTGAGAAGCGGGCGCTGGAGAAGCTGCGAGGGGCGATGGAGGCGTAGGGGAAATCGTCTGCAGTGGAAAAAGGCACCATCCGTGCAGCTTCAAAAACGGGAGATGCAGCCTTCGCTATCGGCACCTGCCGCTTTCAACGGGGGCTCAGGAAAGCGATGCTGTGGCAGGGGCATGTTCCTGCGGACTGGGGGATGCCGGTGAATTCGTCCGGCGGGATTGCCATTTTGCTTTGCCTGTGCTATAATGGCCCCGGAGTTCGGGGTGCGGCATGGTTGCCTTTTGTTCCCGACTCCGCAAAATTCCACAAAGGAGCATTCCATGACACGGCAAACCATCGCAAGCTGTCTGCTTGCATTCTTCGCCGCGGCATTTCAGGCCTTCGGCATGTACAATATCCACGCGCTGGCAGGGGTGACGGAGGGCGGCATTTTCGGTCTGATCCTGCTGCTGGAGCATTGGCTGGAACTTTCACCGGCCATTTCCAGCGTGATTCTCAACGGCGCGTGCTATGCCCTCGGCTGGCGGACGATGGGCAAGCGCTTCATCGGCTATTCGCTGGTCGCTACGGCGGGCTATTCTATTACCTACGCCATCTGCGAGCAGTTTCCGCCCCTGTGGCCCCAGATCGCCCAGATGCCGCTGCTGGCCGCGGTGGCCGGGGCGATGTTTATTGGCATCGGCGCCGGACTGTGCGTGCGGGTTGGGGGCGCAACCTCCGGCGATGACGCGCTGGCCATGAGCCTGAACCGCCTGACCCACATTCCCATCGAGCGGCTGTACCTGATCAGCGACCTTGTGGTGCTGCTGCTGTCGCTGAGCTATATTCCCCTGCGGCGCATCGGCTATTCTCTGCTGACGGTGATTCTGTCCGGTCAGCTGATCGGCCTGATCCAGAAGCTGCCGGTGAGAAGGAAGTGAAAACGGGGCGCTGCGCGCACCGCATCCTGTAAGGTTCCCGAATAGACGAAAAATCCCCCGGTTTTCCGACACACAACTCGGAAAACCGGGGGATTATAGCACTATACCCCGCATTGCACAGAGGCATAGCCGCTTTGGCAATCCCCCTGTTCTTCCGGAATGTCGGAAAAACGGGGGGATTATACGTCTATCCGGGGGATTGCCACGTCGGCCTCCGGCCTCCTGGCAATGACGGCACTGGGGCGGTGTGACGTACTGTTTTACGCAAAACCCCCGGCTGCGGTTGGCAGCCGGGGGGTTGGGTTTTACTTATCGCTCGTGGCAGGGGTGGTGGTGGGGGTGGTGGCATCGTCCGGCTCGGTGTAGTTGAGGATGACGATGTTCTGCAGGCCCTTCTCGGTCTTGGTGATGGCGATGATATCGCCCTGCTTCAGCTCCACGCTCTTGAGCGTCTCCAGCTTGCCGTCCTTAATGTAGCTGTAGACGGCATCGGAGTCCAGATAGATATACTTTTCGTCGCCGGTGCTCTTCAGGTCGTCCAGCTTCAGGGTCAGCGCATCGATCACCTTGATGCTCTCCTGATACACATCCAGCTTCACGAAGCTGTCAGAGGCCTGCGCGACGCTGCCGACATAATACTTCTGGATCTCGGGGGCGGTGGATTCGGTGGGCTGGGTGGTGGTGGAGGGCTTCGTATCGCTGGGCTGCGTGGGATCGCTGCCGCAGGCGGTGAACACACCGATGCACATAACCAGAACCAGCACAAGGGCCAGGAATTTTGCGGATTTCTTCATTTTTTGTTCCTCCTCAGGGATTTTACGCTCCGCTGGATGCGGATGCAGGCACATTATAGCATAAAAACCGGGAGAATTGTTGCAAAATTGAAAATAAATCAGTGAAAATTTTCAACAAATAATCCGTCCTGTTCAACGCGCTATTCGGCTATTATTGCCAGAATGGCGCAAAAGAGGCCGCAAAACTCAGGAATTCACCAGATCAACGTCTGTGCGGGAGATGGAAGAACCGATGCCGCCATATTGTCCGTACAATAACAGATACAGAAAATACAGACATTTGGACAGCATTGTCCGGTTAACTATGTATTATACAGATTGTATGCAGCATTATACACAATTATTTTGTCGTTATGCAGCTTTAATATATAAAAAATGCAATTTTTGTAAACATTGCGAATTGAATTCTTTGTCTAGACGATATACAATAAAGGCGCAATTTAAAAACAAAGAAAGGTGGTACTCATGAAAACAATCGCAATCATTGGCTCCAGTGGCGGCAATCTTTACATGCAAGGTGGCAACAACCCGCAGGTTCTGCTGAAAGAGATATTCACACAGGCGGGTTCAGCCGGAATTGAAGTCGGTTTTATTGAATTTATCGGCGCGACCCGCTCCATGGACAACATTCCCGCCGACACGCCTGCCGCGCTTTACTCGCTGGCTTCCGACGGCAGTGTCCACACTGGGGAACAGAAACCGCTGATGCAGGTGAACGAAGATGCCAGAGAGCTGGACGCCCAGCTGGCGCAGCTGATCGAAGCCGGCCGGATCGACGGCATTGTCATGATGAGCTGCGATCCCAACGGCATCAACAGCACCTCCCTTGCCGCTGCGGCCAGGAAAGGCCTTCCCTGTGTCGGCACCGGCGGTACCTCTATGGGTCACTGCCAGAAGATGGGCTGCAATGTGATATCCGCATCCGGCACCACCGGCACCACGAACCGCACCCGGGCTGTAGCTTTTATTTCCGCCCTTTCAAAGGAGTGGAAAATCAAATACTCTCCCATCATTGGTTCTTCTGCCGGTGCCAAAGCGCAGGAAGGAAACATCTGGAAACGAATCAATTTCCGTGGTATCATGATGGCATCCCTTCCCGGCTTCATTGCCATGGCGCTGTCTCTGGCGCTGAGCAAGATCCCCGGTCTGTCCGGGCTGGAAGATATTTTCAACACGCTGGTTGCGGCCATCCCCGTGATCGTTGCCGCCATTGCCGCGAAGCAGATATCCGGATTGGATGAAGTGGGAATCGTAGCCGGTATTGTGGCCGGTCTGATGAGTACGGCCGGTGGACTGATCGGCGGTCTGGCTGCCGGTATTCTGGCCGGTGTGTTCTCCTACTACATCGCCATTGCCTGCTTCAAGTGGAAGGTTCCCGGCACCACTGCGAATATCGCAGCGGGCGGCCTGGGCGGTCTGGCTGCTGGCCTGATCGGCATGTATCTGCTGGCACCTGTAGCCCTGTGGCTGGGCAACGGAATCAACGATGTCATTGCTGCCGCCATTGCCTTCAGTCCCCTGCTGGCCGGTGCGCTTGCGGGTCTGCTGATCTGGCCCGCCATCATCGGTGGCGTGTATCACGCGGCAATTCTGCCGATCGTGCTGCTGGAAATGGAAGCCGCCGGGTTCAGCTTCCTTGGTGCCATCGATATGACCGGTCTGGTCATGGTCTCCGCCGGTATTACGCTGGCAAATGTGATCTTCCCCCGCCAGAAGAGCGATGCGAGTGCCGCGTTGCCCGGATTCCTGATCAACATCGGATTTGGCACGTTCGTAGAAGCGGCCTATCCGTACATGTTCTCCAACAAGCTCGTCTTTGCCGGGGCCCTGATCGCGTCCACCGTATCCGGCGCGCTGGTTGGCCTGTTTGATGTCAAAGGTACCGCTTATGTGCCCACATTCAGCGCGCCGTTTATGGCGAACGAGGGGAAGGGTATTTCCTTCGCCATCTGCATGCTGGTAGCCATGGGGCTGGCTTTTGTATTCACGGCCATTGCCAACAAGGCCACAAAGGCCAAAGAACTGACCTGATTTCACATTGTTTTCAATTCTATTCGAAAGAAGGATATATGTATGATTCGTAATGATATGCGCAAGCGCATGGAGCTGGCCCGCGCGAAAATCGCCAACGCGCTGGAACTGGGCGGAGGCCACACCATTTTGAGCACCGGTATCACCGGTGACGATGCCCGCATGGCCAAGGCCGTCTGTGATGTAGGCGTAAAAATGATCGAACCGAACCATCCGGCTGTCGCACTGGCCCGTGGCTATAAGGGTGTGACGACCATGCACGATGCCGAGCAGATTCGCCACGAGATCAAGCTGGCACAGATGGCGGAAGTGACCCGCGGCATCCGGGCAGTCTGTCCGAAAGACACCTACATCACCGTTGGCATCCCGGGTGGATTTACCGAAGTTGTCCCCATGCCCCTGCATGATGAAGATTTCGAAATGATGGCGCTGGCCGGGGCTGATGGCCTGCACACCCATAAGTCTTCCATTGAGGATCTGGCTGAACTGGTGGAAAAAGCACATAAGTACGGTCTGCTGGTGGATGCCTATATTGGCAAAGCCTCGGATCTGCACACCTTTGGCCTGCCCGCCGAAACGCCGGAAGAGGTGGCGAAGGTGGCGAAAATGATGCAGGATGTCGGCACGGATATGATCGGCCTGATGACCGGCATGAGCTACGAAGGTGTTGCCGCAGGCCAGATTCATCCGGAAATCAAGGATCGTCTGGCCGCACTGGTTGAAACCGTTACGGTGCCCACACTGGCAGAGGGTGGCATCAATGCTACCAATTTCCAGGCGTTCAAGGACACGAAGGTCAACATTCTGGTAATCGGCACATCTATTGACAAAATGGTAGAAAAAGCTGCGCAGCAGGCGGTGCTCCAGTTCATGGCGCTGTAATTTCGCTGTCTGACCGATGGCAGTCCGAAAGCGGGCCTTTCGGACTGCCATTTCTACTTGCAAATTCTTCGGTAAAAGCATATAATATATATGTATCAGGGTACAATTCTGTCAGAAAGCGGTGAGCCCATGGCCAACGATTTTCTTTACAATCGCATTTACAGCCAGCTGCGCCAGCAGATCGAAAGTGGCCAGCTTCCGGCCGGTTCCCGGTTGGAAACGGAGATGGAACTGCGGCAGCGCTATGATGTCAGCCGGGAGACCGTTCGCCGTGCGCTGGCCATGCTGGAATCGGAGGGGTATATCGTCCGAAAGGTGTCCGCCGGTACCTTTGTTCGCGCGAAAAAGGCCCAGTATGCGCCCTCGAGCTATCATGAAAGCTTTACGGAGCAGATGCACCGTCAGGGCAAGCGGCCCTCTTCACAAATTCGTTCGATTGAAATACTCAATGAGCCCTCTGCACAAATCCGGCGTGCGCTGCAACTGGAAGAAAGTGAACGGGTATACTGCGTCAGGCGTGTGCGCATGGCCGATGATGTTCCAATGGCCTATGAGATCGCCTACATCCGGCAGAGCCTTTGCCCGAACCTTCAAACCCTGTTGCTGGATGAAAGCTCGCTGTACTGTATTTACGAAGACCATTATCATTTGAATATGGACAGCATCAAGCTGAAAATCGAAGCCATCACCGCCGATGCCCAGCTTCAAAAAATCCTTTCGCTGAAAGAGTCACTGGCCGTGTTGAAAATTACATCCCTAATGTATCTGGAAGATGGCACGCCTTTGTACTATGTGGTGTGCTACCACGCAGGAAACAAGTATGAATTCACCACAACCATGCCAAGAAAACCGTAAAACATGCCCCGGAAGTCTGACTTTCGGGGACTTTTTTCTTCTATAACAGCTTCTATATGTGGGACGCGTGCCGCCCAGTCACGTCCGCTGCGCTATTGACAGGGTGGGCGGGGGTGTGGTATTCTAGGGGAAATCTTTGCGACCGATGCGGAGGCTGCCATGAACCGACTTGCTCTGATGATTCTGAAAAACATCCACCGGGTGCCCGGGCTGTATGGAAAGCTGTGCCGGTACGCCCGGCACCCCGAGCGCTACCCCGAGCAGCAGCGCTGGGATCACATCCGGCGGATCATGGACTGCGCGGTACGGGCCGGGCGGGTGCAGCTGCAGGTGGAGGGGCTGGAAAATCTGCCGCAGGAGGGCTCCTTTTTGCTGTGCACCAACCATCAGGGGCTGTTTGATGTGGTGGCCATCGCCGCCACCTGCCCCAGACCGCTGGGCTGCGTGCTGAAAAAGGAGCTGGAGCATGTGCCGCTGCTGCGGCAGATCATCGCCTGCACAAAATCCTTCCCCATGGATCGGTCGGACACCCGGCAGTCTCTGACGGTGATCCGCAATGTCACCCAGGAGCTGAAAGAAGGCAGAAGCTACCTGATTTTCCCCGAGGGCACCCGCAGCCGACTGGGTAACGATATGCTGCCGTTTCACCACGGAACCTTCCGCTGCGCGGTAAAAAGCAGCTGCCCGGTGGTGCCGCTGGCCTTTACGGACAGTTTCCGGGTGCTGGACGAGAAGGGGAGCCGACCGGTATCGGTGCGGATGCAGTATCTGCCCGCCATCACCGCAGAGGAGTATGCCGGGATGAGCACGGTAGAGCTGGCCCAGCTGGTGCAGCAGCGCATCCGGGAGGCCATGCAGTAACGCCGCCATTTTGCATACTTTCCGGAGAAAAGCTTGACATTTTTGGGAAAACGCGTATAATGTCCCAAAAGGTGGTGTGACAATGTTCGCTTTTTACAACAATGCAAATTCCAATCCGTCCGGTAATGCCATGCATCGGGCTTGCATTGTCATACACTTTTTAGGATGATCCGAAAAGATTTTCATAAAAATGATGCAGTGCAGGATGAAACGAAAGTTTTTCCTGCACTGCTTTTTTGATTGAGGAGGAAGAAAAATGAATGCGAAAATTGACATCAGCGGCGTGACACTGCAAACAGAGCGGCTGCTCCTGCGCCCGTGGCGGGAAACGGATCTGCCGGATTTCTACGCCTACGCCAGCGTGGACGGTGTCGGCCAGATGGCCGGATGGCTGCCCCACAGGGATTTGGAAGAGTCCCGCCGCATTCTCGGCCACTTCATGGCCGGAAAGAAAACCTTTGCGCTGGAATATCAGGGCAAAGTCATCGGTTCTCTGGGGATTGAGCAGTACAGCGAGGAACATTTTCCGGAGCTTTCCGATCTTTCCGGCCGGGAGATCGGCTATGTACTCTCCCGCAACTATTGGGGGCAGGGTCTGATGCCGGAAGCGGTGAAGGCGGTAATCCGATACCTGTTTGAACGTGTAAAACTGGATTTCATTCTGGTGGGTCACTTTGAATGGAACCGGCAATCCGCCCGGGTGATCGAAAAATGCGGCTTTCAGTATATCAAAAGCCGCCCCTATGAAACCCGGTATGGTACGGTGGAAAATTCGCAGGAGAGCATCCTCTACCGCCGCCATTTCATGGACGGATTCTTCTATGAAAACGATACGGCGCTGGTGCAGGAAGTGTACCGCCGGTTTGATGAAGACAGCCGCCTGACCAAGACCAGAGCGGCCAGTGTGGAATTTCTGACCACGGTTCGATACATTGAAAAATACCTGGCGCCGGGTGCAAAAATACTGGACATCGGTGCCGGAGCGGGAGAATACAGTCTCTATTTTTCCCGCCGGGGCTATGCGGTATCTGCGCTGGAGCTGGCGGACAGCAACATGGAAGCATTCCAAAAGAAGCTGACACCGGCGGACACAGTGGAGCTGACCCAGGGAAACGCTTTGGATTTATGCAGATATGCGGATGATTTTTTCGATATCGTTCTGCTGCTGGGGCCGCTGTACCATTTGCACAGCGAGACTGACCGGCTGCGCTGCATCCGGGAGGCAAAACGGGTCTGCAAGCCCGGGGGCAAGCTGTTTTTCGCCTTCATCGCCAACGACATGGTGATTTTGACCATGTTCAACGAGCATCCGGACTATTTTCTAAACGGCCATTACGACAAAGAAACCTTCCGCTGCGAGGATTTTCCCTTCGTGTTTCATACCCTCGATGCCTGCCGGACCCTGCTGTGCATGGCAGATGTGAAGCCACTGCACGAGGTGGCTGCCGATGGTTTCAGCGAGCTGATGAAGGTGAAAATCAACGAAATGGGCAGCGAAAGCTTCGATCAGTACCTGCGATTTCATTTTCATATCTGCGAAAAGCCGGAACATCTGGGCGCGTCCAACCACCTGCTGTTCGTGGCGGAGAAATAAGGAATCCCCCGGGCAGTCGCCCGGGGGATGTTTTGTGCATATTCAGCTGTGGACAAAGCCGGTGTGCCGGAGCAGCCAACGGACGAGCCGTTCGTTGACCGGGAAAAACCGCTCCGCTACCATGCCAACCAGCACGGCGCAGACGATCGTGCCGATGCCGACCCGGCCGCCCAGCAGAAAGCCGATGGCGACGAAGCTGATATCTGTGACCGTGCGGGTGATCCCGAAGGGAAAATGCGCCTTTTCGCTGATGGCCAGGGCCACCAGATCGTTCGGCCCCGTTCCGGCCTCGCTTTTCACCACCAGCGTCATGCCGTAGGCCAGAATGACGCATCCGAGGGCGAGAATGACCAGCCGAACCGCAAAGGGCAGCCCCGGATGCACAAGATCGGCCAGCAGCGCCGTGAAAAAGTCGATGATCGGGCCGCCAAAGGCCATGCACACTACGGTTCCGGGCCGGATATAGTGCCGATCAACCAGCAGCAGTATCGCAATGATCACCAGATTGATGGCAATATGGGTGTACCCATGGGACAGAAAGCGCAGCCCGGCGATCCCGGACAGCGTGCGGTAAACCCCCTGCACAAACACATTGAAGGGATCCGAGCCCAGCTCTACCAGCAGAAACAGGGTGACCCCCAGATGGGCAATGCTCAGCCCCACCAGAAGAATGACCATCCGCATCGCAATTTCTCCCACACGTTTTCCCATACCCCGGCCTCCCTCGCCACAATCCGATGCACCCATTGTACCATATAATCATACCAATATCCAGTGAATACCGCAATTTTTTCAGACTTTTTATTTCTCCCGTTGCTCCCTTGCGGCGCACCATTGATCCGGGTGCCAAGACATTGCCGCCTTTGGTGACGCTTCTATTCGGAAAGTAGCTTCTTCCAACCCGGCAACAAGGATGTTACCTCCTACAGAACACACAGAAATGCGGCAATAGTAGCATGGTCTGCGCCGATTCTCTGTGACACCATCATTTTGCACGCAGAAACCCGGCTGCGGGGCAGCCGGGGCTTCTTGCAGGGGTGTATTAATTGTGGTGCGCGTCTTCCGGAAGGAGGCAGTCGTATACCAGCGCGTAGGCGGTGCTGACCTGATTCTTTCGCCAGACGTACAGCCCCAGCTGCAGCGCCAGACCCAGCACGCACGACAGGGCCAGCAGCACCTGCGCCGACAGCCCGGTTTCCACACCGGCCAGCTGCAGCACCAGATCGCCATAGTATACCACCGTCACAGCGATTTCCAGCAGGTAGAACCACCAGTAACTCAGATCCAGCCGCAGCAGGCGCAGGCAATTCCCCTTCGTCAGGGAGAGGCTCACCCGCATGGCATGGATCGCGCCAAGCTCCGGTGCGTCCATCAGGGCGTACTGCGTCAGGCGCAGGCGGTAAAACACCGGGATCACCAGCGCCGCCATCCCCACCAGCAGGAAGGGCAAATAGGCACCCATGGCCTGCAGCAGCTGCTCCTGCGTGGGCACAAAGGAAGCATCCGTCATCATTTGCTCCACCAGCTGCATCATCGATTCGGAAAAAGGCGACATGGCGAACACGATGGAGCTGAGCTGGCAGGCCAGAAACACCACCGCAAAATACACCAGCGTCTGTAGCAGCAGACTGCGCAGCACCGGCCCCCAGCGGCGGAAGCCTGCCCACAGCTGGTGCTGCTCCGCCTCGGCCCCCCGTGTCCAGCTCAGCACCAGACGCACATAGCCATAAGACCAGAACAGGGAAAACACCATGCTGCACAGCTGTAGCATATTTTGCAGACTTTCCAGCAGCGACCGGGTGCCCAGTCCGCTCAGTCCGCCGGTGCCATCGATCCCGCTGGAGAGCACATAGCTCAGCGCCGTCAGCACCAGACTCAGCGCCGCCGGGATTCCGGCATGAAGCAGCACCAGTTTGCCGGCGTTGGGGGTGCGGGCCAGTCTGTCATCCACCGTCTTGCGAATGGTGGGAATATCCGGAAAAAACATAGCTTTTTTCACCTCTAAATCGTCTTTACCATAGTTATAATCCAATCCGGCGAAAATAGCAAATGAATTTTTTGTGACGGTAGATTTTTCGTGCCTTTCATGGTAAAATGGGGGTAAATTACAATTACCGGAGGTGCCCAATATGACCATGGGGGAAAAGCTACGCGCTGCGCGACTGGCCGCGGGACTGTCCCAGCGGCAGCTGTGTGAAGGAATCGTCACCCGCAACATGCTCTCCCAGCTGGAAAACGGCAGCGCCCAGCCCTCTCTTGCCACGTTGCAGGCGCTGGCCCAGCGGCTGGGGCAGCCGGTTCACGCCTTTTTGGAGGAGCCGGAGCAGGATGCTGCCGCACTGCGCCCGGCGCGGCAGCATTTTGCCGAGGAACGGTACCGGCAGGCACTGGAGGCGGCCCAGGGCGTGGACAGCTGGGAAAGCTACTATCTGCAAGCGCTGTGCGCATTGGAGCTGGCCCGGCAGCAGCTGTGTCAGGGACAGATGGGCGAGGCGCAACGTCTGCTGGAAGCGTGCGCGGCTACCGCGGCCCACACGCCGTACTATACCGATGCGCTGGAGCAGCAGCGGCTGCTGTTGCTGGCCCGGGTCGTGCCGGGCACGGCGGTGCAAAGCTGCGATGAACCGCTGCTGGCGCTGGCGGCACAGGCCGTTTTTCAGGGGGAGCAGGAGAAGGCCGGGCAGCTGCTGGCCGCGGTACAGGAGACGGGCAGCGACGGATGGCACTTTGTCACCGGATGCCTGCTCTGCGCCCGGAAGCAATACACCCAGGCGGTTCCCCATCTGCGCCGGGGCGAAAACTGGAACCGCCGCGCGGCGTGGGAGCAGCTGGAGATCTGCTGCCGGGAAACGGGCGATTTTGCCGGAGCCTACCACTACGCCTGCCGCCTGCGCGAACACCCGCAGGGGTGAAAGCTGGCGTAAAAAGCTGTCATTCTAAACAGTACCATTGCTGTGGAACTCCCCTTGATTTTCCAACCGGACATTGCGGGAACGGGGAACTTTGTGTGCAGATTGTTAAATTTTTCGAAAAAACCTGTTGGCAGGGTAGCGCGGCACGGCGGATTGTGTTATAATGGCGACGTATATACCTTGCAGGAGAATGCTTATGATCGAACTACTGGCTCCCGCCGGCTCGATGGAAGCGCTGCGCGCCGCGGTACAGAACGGCGCCAACGCGGTCTATCTGGGCTGCGGCAGCTTTAACGCCCGCCAGAGCGCGAAAAATTTTACGCCTCAGTCCCTGACGGAGGCAGTCCGATATTGCCATATCCGGGGCGTGCAGGTACACCTGACCCTGAACACGCTGGTGACAGACCGGGAAATCAACGAGGTGGAGAGCCTGATCCGCCACGCCGCCACCGTTGGGGTGGATGCATTCATTGTGCAGGATCTGGGCGTGGCACGGATGTGCCGGAAAATCGCCCCGTCGGTGCCCATCCACGGCTCTACCCAGCTGACGGTACATTCGCTACCCGGCGTGCTGCTGTGCGCGGCGTGGGGCATGAAGCGGGTGGTGCTCAGCCGGGAACTTTCGGCGGAGGAAATTCGCCACATCTGCGACCACTCCCCGATCGAAATTGAGGTTTTTGCCCACGGGGCTCTGTGCATGAGCTATTCCGGCCAGTGCTATCTCTCCAGCGCCATCGGCGGCCGTTCCGGCAACCGGGGCCGCTGTGCCCAGCCCTGCCGCCAGTGCTACGGCTACAGCCGCCGGGAGAACCGGTATCCCCTGAGTCTGAAAGACAACTGTCTGGTGACCCGGCTGCAGGAGCTGGAGCGCATGGGTGTGCGCTCGCTGAAAATCGAGGGACGCATGAAGCGGCCGGAGTATGTGGCGGCGGTCACCGGGGTATACCGGCAGGCACTGGATAGTGGTTATGTCAACCAGCCAATGATGCAGATGCTGCTGGCAGCCTTCAACCGGCAGGGCTTCACCGACGGTTACTATACCGGCCGGCTGGGACAGGACATGTTCGGCATCCGGGAGGAAAAAACGGAGGATGCCGCCTGGCTTCGCAATGTGCGCAAGAGCTATGAGGCGGTGGAGAACGGCCTTGTGCCGGTCAAATTCCACGCCGTGGTGGCACCGGACGGCAGCAGCCTGACGGTGACGGATCCGGAAGGGCGCAGCTGCACCGTGCATGGAGCCGTGCCGGAGCCGGCCCGCACCCAGCTGCTGACGGAGGAACAGATCGCCCGGCAGCTGGAAAAAACCGGCGGTACCCCCTACAGCAGTCAGGTGGTGACGGCGCAGATCACCCCAGGGCTGTCCCTGTCCGCCGCGGCGATCAATGCCATGCGCCGGGATTCTCTGAATCAGCTGACGGCCCTGCGGGCCCGGCGGGAGCCGGTGCAGCTGCTGCGGATGCGGCGGCCGGCGGATATTACCGGTTTCCGGGAGCCCCCCCGCTTCACGGTACAGGTGACGACCCGGGAGCAGATCACCCCGGCCCTGCTGAAAATGAAACCGGCGGTGCTGTATGTGCCGCTGCATCTTCTGGCGGCGGACGATACCTTCTGCTATCAGCTCAGCCGCCGGGTCAATGTGGTGGCGGTACTGCCGCGCATTGTCCACGATGACCGGCTGGAGCTTTTGCAGCGGCAGCTGCGGCAGGTGAAGGAGCAGGGTGTCCGGGAGGCGCTGGTGGGCAATCTCGGCCTCATGCTGCCGGTGCGGGAGGCCGGCATGCAGATTCGGGGCGATTTCGGCCTGAATATCATGAACTCCCTTTCCATGGATACCCTGCGGGAGCTGGAGCTGCGCTCGGCGACCTTGAGCTTTGAAATGACCCTGCCCCAGATCCGGGATGTGAGCAAATCCGTCCCGGCGGAGCTGCTGTGCTATGGCCGCCTGCCGCTGATGGTGACGGAAAACTGCCTGATCCGGGGAAAAACCGGCGAATGCGCCTGCCATCTGGGCCAGACCCGGCTGGTGGATCGCACCGGCGCGGATTTCCCGGTGATCCGGGACGGAGACTCCTGCCGCAGTGTCCTGCTCAACGGGAAAAAGCTGAACTGGCTGGATCGGCAGGAGGATCTGGCCCGGCTGGGTCTCTGGGCCGTCAGGCTGTATTTTACAACGGAAAACCCCAAGGAGGTGGACTATGTCCTGTCCTCCTGTATCAGTCCCGCCCCCTTTGACCCCGGCTCCTGTACCCGTGGGCTGTATCTCAGAGGGCTGGATTGAAGCGTCTTTTATCGGAAAGGAAACCCTTATGCAACTGATCTTAGCATCCCAATCTCCCCGCCGCAGGCAGCTGATGGGGCTGTTTGGGATTCCCTTTACCGTCCGTGTGGCGGATATTGACGAAACCATGGATCCTGCGGCCGAACCGGCCCGGGAAGTTGCCCGGGTCAGCCGGGAGAAGGCGCTGGCCGTACCCCACGGGAGCGATGACGTGGTGGTGGCGGCGGATACCATTGTGGTCTGCGACGGCCGGGTGCTGGGCAAGCCCCACAGCGAGCAGGAGGCTCGGCAGATGCTGCGCCTGCTCTCCGGCCGGGATCATCAGGTAATGACCGGGGTGACGGTGCTGCGGGGCGCGCAGGAGCAGGTGTTTACCCAGATCACCGACCTGCACTTTCGCCATCTGTCCGACAGGGAGATCGATCGCTACATTGCCACCGGAGAGCCCATGGACAAGGCCGGGGCCTACGGCATTCAGGGCGGCGCGGCTCTGTTCTGCCAGCGCATGGACGGCGATTACTACAATGTGATGGGCTTGCCGGTGTGCCGCCTGGGCGAAGTGCTGCGCCGGATGGCGCCGGAACT
The DNA here is from genome assembly GCA_964431445.1 of uncultured Oscillospiraceae bacterium. Classification (GTDB taxonomy): domain Bacteria; phylum Bacillota; class Clostridia; order Oscillospirales; family Oscillospiraceae; genus Faecousia. The sequence goes on from CAYSJX010000010.1 coordinate 14,282, forward strand.
GATGGAGGATGAACCATGAGACATTTTTTCAGCACCCGGATCCGGGTGATTCTGGTGGCGGCGTTGCTGATCGCCGCCGTGCTGGCCGTTGTGGGCGGGCTGACCGACCGCAATCTGCCGGGAATGCTGGTGCAGGGTGTGCTGACACCGCTGCGCACCGGCGCAAACACGGTTCTCAGTCAGGCGGAGCAGCTGTATGACTATATTTTCTCCTACGAGGCGCTGAAAGCGGAAAATCAGGCGCTGAAGGATCAGCTGGCGGCCATGCAGGAGGAGATCCGGGAGGCCGACTCGCTGGCCCGGGAAAACGAAAACCTGCGGGATCTTTTACAGCTGAAGCAGGCCCACGAGGATTATGTGCCGGTGGAGGCGTACATCATCGGCCGCAGTTCCGTGGACTGGTCCAATACCGTCACCATCAACCGGGGCACCAATGCCGGCATTGAAGTGGGCATGTGTGCCATCACCGCCAACGGTGAGGTGGTGGGACTGGTGTCGGAGGTGGGGAGCAACTACGCCGTGGTGCGCACGGTGCTGGACTCCGCGCTGGAAATCAGCGCCACGGTTTCCGCTTCCGGCTATGCCGGCATGGTCACCGGCGGCTATATCACCGGCAACAGCGATATGCTGCGCATGGATTATCTGCCCAGCTCCGCCATCATCCGCAACCGGGATCAGGTGGTGACGGCCGGCTCCACGGTCTACCCCCGGAACCTGATTCTCGGCTATGTGGTGGATGCCGGCTTTAATGATACGGGCGTGGTCAAATACGCCGTGCTGGAGCCCGCGGCGGACATCGGCAGTCTGGAACAGATCTTTATTCTGACGGACTACAACGCACAGTGAGGTGTGCCGTGGCAAAGAGGAAGGATTTTCGGCCGGATCCGGAGGGCTCCGGCGATTTTGGCAAACTGCTGCTGACACGGCAGCAGCGCCGCCGGCTGACCCGCTGGAGCCTTTACGCGGCCGTGTGCCTGCTGGGGCTGCTGGTGCAGGATGTTCTGATGTGCCGGGTGGAGCTGCTGGGGGCCGTGACGGATCTGGTGCCGTGCCTGATCATTATGGTGTGTACCATGCAGGATGCCCAGACCGGCAGCGTGTTTGTGCTGGTGGCCTCGTGCCTGTATGTATTTTCCGGCTCCGCGCCGGGGCCGTACGCCATCCCGCTGCTGGTGGCGGTGGCGATTTTTCTGGTGATCTTCCGGCAGAGCTATTTGCAGCAGGGGTTTATGACCATTTTGCTGTGTACGGCGGCCGGTATGATCGTGTATGAAATGTGCATTTTCTGCGTGGGGCTGTTTCTGAAGCTGACCACGGCGGATCATGCTGCCGTATTTTTCAAAACGGCGCTGCTGTCCCTGGCGGCGGTGCCGCTGGCTTACCCTGTTTTGTTGTCTATTGGTAAAATCGGAGGAGACACATGGAAAGAATAACCCGTTTTCGTTCCCGTCTGCTGGTGCTGGCGGTGGTGCTGGTGCTGTGCTTTTTCAGCTTCCGGCTGTACTCGATGCTGGTGGTAGACGCGGCGGAAAAATCGGACAATGTGACCATTTACACCACCATCACCCGTGTCCGTGCGGCCCGGGGCGATATTCTGGATATCAACGGCAAGGTGCTGGTCAGTAACCGGGCCAGCTACAATCTGGAATTTAACCACTATGTCCTGCTCAACTCCAATGATCCCAACGAATCCCTGCGCCGCCTGACCCGGCTGTGTCAGCAGCTGGGCATCGAATACACGGATCATTTCCCAGTGACGAAGGAGCGCCCCTTCACCTATACCCTAAGCGATTACAACAGCACCTGGCAGGGATATTTTCAGGCGTATCTGCCCACACGGGGCAGCCTGGACTCGGATATCACCGCGCCGCTGCTGATCAAGACCCTGCGCAAAAGCTACAAAATCCCGGAGGACTGGACGGACGAAGAAGCCCGCCTGGTCATCGGATTGCGCTATGAGCTGTCGCTGCGGCAGGGAAATATCACCACGCTGCCCAATTTCGTGTTCATTGAGGACGTGTCGGACGAGGCCCGGGCTGCCATACTGGAGCTGAACATTCCGGGACTGAACGTGGAGGCTTCCACCGTCCGGGAATATTCCACGGAGTATGCCGCCCATGTGCTGGGCTATGTAGGCGCCATGAACGCGACGCAGTGGGCCGAATACAAGGAAAAAGGCTATGAAATGGACGCCATGGTGGGTCAGTCCGGCTTCGAGCTGGCCTTTGAGGAGTACCTGCATGGCACCGATGGCCTGCGGGTGGACGAGGTGACCAAGGACGGCACCGTGGTGCGCCAGTATTACAAGGTAGAGCCCAAATCCGGCAATAATGTGCAGGTCACCATTGATCTGAGCCTGCAAATGAAGGCGGAGGATGAACTGGCCGCCCGCATTGAGGAGCTGCGTGACCCGGAACTGAACACCGGCAAGGACGGCCTCAACGCCCGTGGCGGCGCGGTGGTGGCACTGGATGCCAAAACCGGAGAGGTGCTGGTGTGTGCCAGCTATCCGACGTATGATCTTTCCAAGCTGTTTGAAAACTACGATGAAATTACCCAGCAGCCCTATGGCCCGCTGGTCAACCGGGCGCTGAAGGGGGCCTATGCCCCCGGTTCCACCTTCAAGATCGTTACCACCATTGCCGGTATCGAAAGCGGCACCATCGATATTGATACCGAAATCGTGACCAAGGGTAAATTCGACAAATACCCGGATTTCACCGCCACATGTCTTCGCTGGCGGGAATACCACTATACCCACGGTACCATCGACTGCCGCAACGCGCTGATGTATTCGTGCAACTACTTCTTCTATGAGATCAGCGACCGGATGGGCATTTCCAAAATGGACGAGATAGCCAAGGCCATGGGTCTGGGGGAGGCCACCGGTGTGGAGCTGCCGGAGGATATTGGCCAGCGCTCCAATCCGGAGACGAAGAAGAAGCTGTTCGCCGGAACGGATCAGGCCGGCTGGTACCCGGCCGATACGGTGATGACCTCCATCGGGCAGGGCCAGAGCCGTTTCACCCCCATGCAGCTGGCGGTGTACGCCATGACGCTGGCCAACAAGGGCACCCGCTACCGCGCAACCTTCCTCAACCGGGTGGTGTCCGCGGATTACCGGAGCCTGATTCTGGAGAGTAAGAAGGAGATCATGAGCTCCTATACCCTGTCGCAGGAGGCGTATGAAGCCTATTCCACCGGTATGCAGCTGGTGACCCAGCAGCAGGGCGGCACGGCCTATAAGGTGTTCAAGAATTACCCCATCAATGTCTGCGCCAAAACCGGTACGGCTGATGCCGGCACGGACGATGTCAACGCCGCTTTCATCTGCTATGCCCCGGCGGAGGATCCCCAGATCGTCATTGCTGTCTACGGCGAAAACGCGGGCCACGGCAGCGCGGTCGCAGGCATTGCCAAGTCCATTCTGGACGTGTATTTTGAAATCGGCGAGGGCGCGGATGTGGACTCGTCGGAAAATCAGGTGAGCTGAGATGCTGGAAAAACTGCGGGCGGTGGAAGACCGCTATGAGGAGCTTTGCGCCAAATCAGAGCAGCCGGATTTTTATGCCGATCCCCAGCGCGCGGCCAGACTGCTCCGGGAAAAAAGCGAGCTGGAGCCGGTGGTGGAGACCTATCGGGCCTACAACCGGGCGCGGCAGAATATGCTCGAAGCCCAGGAGCTGATGACCGAGCCGGAGATGAAGGAGCTGGCGCAGGAGGAATATCAGACCGCCCGGGCCGAGCAGGAGGCGCTGCGGGAAAAGCTGCGGCTTCTGCTGCTGCCCCGGGATCCCAATGACGAGCGCAATGTGATCGTGGAGATCCGTGGCGGTGTCGGCGGGGAGGAGAGCGCCCTGTTCGCCGGAAGCCTGTTCCGGATGTATTCCATGTATGCCGCCCGGCAGGGCTGGAGCGTGGAGCTGCTCAACTACAACGATACGGAGCTGGGTGGTATCCGGGAGGCGGATTTTGTGATCAACGGCCGTGGGGCCTACTCCCGGATGAAGTATGAGTCCGGTGTACACCGGGTGCAGCGGGTGCCGGAGACGGAGTCCGGCGGCCGTGTCCACACCTCCACGGCCACGGTGGCCGTTCTGCCGGAAATGGAGGAGGTGGACGTGCAGCTGAACAGTGCCGATGTGGAGATGCAGGTCTACCGGGCCAGCGGGGCCGGTGGCCAGCATGTAAACAAGACTTCCTCCGCGGTGCGGCTGATTCACCGCCCCACGGGGATCGTGGTGGCCTGTCAGGAGGAGCGCAGCCAGCTGCAAAACCGGGAAAAATGCATGAAAATGCTGGCCTCCAAGCTCTATGAGATGGAGCAGACCCGGCTGGAGGATCAGCAGACCGGCCTGCGCCGCAGTCAGGTGGGCACCGGGATGCGCAACGAGCGCATCCGCACCTACAATTTCCCCCAGGGCCGGGTCACGGATCACCGCGTTGGGCTGACCCTTTACAAAATCGACGCGGTCATGGACGGGGACCTGGACGAGATCATCAACGCCCTCGCCACGGCGGATCAGGCTGAAAAGCTGAAAAACAGCGGCTAAATTGCCTTCCGGCGGAAAGGCTTTTGGAAAGGACGCATATGGAATTTATCACCAATTCCCCCGCTGAGACGGAAGCGGTCGGTGCCGCGCTGGGCAGATGCCTGCGGCCCGGGGCGCTGCTGGCCTTCCGGGGGGGACTCGGGGCAGGAAAGACGGCCTTCACCCGGGGCATCGCGGCAGGGCTTGGCTGCACGGAACCGGTTACAAGCCCGACTTATACCATTGTCAACGAATATCCCGGTGGGCGGCTGCCCCTGTTCCATTTCGATATGTACCGCCTGCGTTCCTCCGAAGATTTGTGGGACATCGGCTGGGAGGATTATCTGGAGCGGGGCGGTATCTGCGCCGTGGAGTGGAGCGAAAACGTGGCGGACGCGATGGAAAACCCCATCACCGTCACCATTGAGCCGCTGGGGGATACCGCCCGGCGCATTACCATAGAAGGGGGCGATCAGCTTGCTGATTTTAGCCTTTGAAACCTCTGCCAAAGCTGCCGGTGTGGCTCTCCATGACGGCGAAAAGCTGCTGGCGGAGAGCTATCAGAACACGGGTTTGACCCACAGCCAGACCCTGCTGGCCATGGCGGAGGATCTGCTGCGCCAGTGCGGCCACCGGGCGCAGGAGCTGACGGCAGTGGCCGTTGCGGCGGGGCCCGGCTCCTTTACGGGGGTTCGCATCGGCGTTGCGGCGGCGAAAGGGCTTGCCTGGGGCGGGGAGCTTCCCTGCTACGGTGTATCCACCCTGGAGGCCATGACCAGAGGCATGGGCATTTACGACGGAACCATCTGCGCAGTGATGGATGCCCGGCGAAATCAGGTGTATAACGGCCTGTTTCAGGCCCGGCAAGGCAGCCTGACCCCCCTCTGCCCGGACAGGGCCATTGCCCTTTCGGAGCTGGAAGCGGAGCTGGCCCGGCTCGATGGGCCGATTTATCTGGTGGGAGACGGCAGCGTGCTGACCTACGGGGCGCTGCATGGCACGGTGCAAAATCTGATTTTGCCCCCGGAGCATCGGCTCCACCAGCGTGCCGCCGGTGTGGCGCTGGCCGCACTGGAGCAGATCCGTGCCGGAAAAAGCGGCAATGCCGCCGAACTTGTGCCGAATTATCTCCGCCTGAGTCAGGCGGAGCGGGAAAAAATGGAAAGAAATGCAAAGGAGAATTGAAAAATGGCAACTGTTCATGTACTCGACCACCCTCTGATCCAGCATAAGCTGGCGATCCTGCGAAGCAAAGATACCGGTGTTAAGGAATTCCGGGAAATGATCGGTGAGATCTCCGGCCTCATGTGCTACGAGGCCACCCGTAACCTGCCCACGGAAGAGGTGCAGGTGCAGACTCCTGTGGCGGTGGCGACATGCCGGATGCTGGCCGGAAAGAAGCTGGCGATCGTGCCCATCCTGCGGGCGGGCCTTGGCATGGTGGACGCGATGGTGGATCTAATTCCCTCGGCCAAAATCGGCCATATCGGCCTGTACCGTGATCCGGAGACCCATCAGCCTGTGGAATACTACTGCAAGCTGCCGGAGGATATCGAAAGCCGGCAGGTTTTTGTGGTCGATCCCATGCTGGCCACCGGCGGCAGCGCCATTGCGGCCATCGATTTTCTGAAAAGGCACGGCTGCCGCAACATCATCATGATGAATGTGATTGGCTGCCCCGAGGGCGTGCAGGCGGTGCAGCAGGCCCACCCTGATGTGGAAATGTATCTGGCTGCCGTGGATGAGCGGCTCAATGACCACGCTTACATCGTGCCCGGCCTCGGAGACGCGGGCGACCGGATCTTCGGCACCAAATAAGGAGGGCTTATGCTCGATACCGTAATGGAAATTTTCGGCTACTGCGGCTCGGCGCTGGTGGTGGCCTCGCTGCTGATGTCCTCGGTGGTGCGGCTGCGGGTGCTCAACTCCGTTGGCTCGCTGATCTCCATGATCTATGCCCTGTACACCCACACCTACCCCATCGCCCTGATGAATGCCAGTCTGGTGGCCATCAATCTTTACCACCTGTTCCATATCTTCCACCGCAAAACCGCTTTTGATATGGTGCGCACGGCCGCGGCCGATGGCAGCATTGCCCATTTCCTGCGGGTGTATCAGGAGGATATCCGCCGCTATTTCCCGGATTTTCAGGCAGACGCGGCGGGACTGGAAGCCTTTGTGGTCTATACCGGCGCCGTCCCGGCGGGGCTGCTGCTGGGCACACTGCGGGAAGACGGCGTGCTGGAGGCGCAGCTGGATTACACCACACCGGCCTACCGGGATTGCTCCGTGGGAAAATACCTGTATGAGAATCTGGCCCGGAGCGGCGTAAAAACCATCCGGCAGACCACACAGGTGCCCGAGCATGCCCGCTACCTGACAAACATGGGCTTCACCCAGCACGGCGATGCCTACTGCAAACAGCTGTAATCCCAAAACAAAGCCACCACGGTGGTACACGAAAAACAATGTGTCATTGCGAACCGGTCAAAATCGCTGGCTCGCAGTGACACGTTTTTTGTATCCTGCGGAAACTATACGACAGGTCAATGCTGCCCTTCATAAAAACTGCAATTTACCCTTGACATTTTCGTGTTGCTTTGCTAAAATAAAACAAGCATTGCAAAACGAACGGTGCAGAATGAATATTTCAGATGTGAAAGGATATACGCCTATGCCGCCCAAGCCGAAATTTACAAAAGAAGAAATCGTCCAGACCGCTCTGCAGATCGTGTCCCAGCGGGGGCCCTCCGCCCTGACTGCCAAGGAGCTGGGAAATGCGTTGGGCAGCTCCGCCCGCCCGATTTTCACGGTGTTCACCTCCATGAAAGAGGTGCAGGCCGAGGTTCGGCAGGCTGCCATGGCCCGCTTTGAGGCTTATGCCCACAGAGCCGGGGCGGATATGCCGGCCTTCAAGCAGGTGGGAATGCAGATGATTCTCTTCGCGCTGGAGGAGCCACAGCTGTATCAGCTGATTTTCATGTCCCAGAACAGCGGGGTCACTCCCTTTGATAACCATTATGCCTATCTTGGGAGTGTGGCAGAGAGCTGTCTGGATGCCATTGTGGCGGACTACGGCTTGTCCCGCCCGGACGCGCAGACGCTTTTTGAGCATGTGTGGATCCACACCTTCGGCATCGGGGCCCTGTGCGCCACCGGCGCGTGCCACTTTACAATGGAAGATATTTCCCGCATGCTGACCCAGGATTTCACCGCCATGATGGCGCTGCTCCGGGGCCGGCAGTAAAAGCAGAGCTTTTTTGGAGATTATTTATGAAAATGAACATGAAAAATTGGATGGGTATCATCATTGGCGCGCTGCTGATCGTCGTTGGCGTGCTGTACCTGCTGCAAGCGCTGGGGGTGGAGGTTTCCCTCTCGCTGGACGGCTGGTGGACACTGTTCATCATCCTGCCCGCCCTGCACGGCCTGCTGACCAACAGAAAAAAGCTGTGGGATCTTGTGGTGCTGGCCATCGGCGTGCTGCTGCTTCTGGCAGCCCGGGATGTGATCGACTATGATTTGGTCTGGAAAATCGTGGCGCCCGCAGTCGTGGTGGCACTGGGCATCCGGATGATCGTCAAATCGGTTTCGCCCGCCGGGGAAGATGCGCCGGCAGAGACGGACAGCCAGCCGTAACGGAGCCTGCTACACGGGTTTTGCCGTGCGACCCCGGAATTTTGAGAACAGGGGCAACGACTTGATAATGATACGCTGCGGCCGGGGCGAGGCGCCGGAAGGGATAGAGCAGCGGCAGTATTACGCGGCCTGTTACATGTATCAAGGAAGGAAGAAGTTATCATGAAAACAAAAAGCGAAAAAATCATCGAGGTTTTGGTGAGAATTGGGTATGTTTTGTCCAAGATTGTGTACATTTTCTGTATTGTGGGCATGATCGGCTGCATGGTTGGCGCGGTTGCCCTGTGCGTGGGGGAAAACACCCTGAAGCTGGGGGGCGTAACCCTCCACACCCTGCTGACGACGACCGCCGGGGTGGGCCTCGGCACTGTCTGGGCGGCTATCACCGCAGGGCTGATCCTGTGCGCTGGGGAGATCGTTGTGGCCCGGCGGGCCTGTAGCTATTTTGCCAATGTGCGGCAGGTGGGCACGCCCTTTACCCGGGAAACGGCTGCGCAGCTGCAACAGCTGGGTATCAGCGCCATCTGGATCTCCGTCGTGTCGGTGGTACTGGCCCGGGTAGCGGAGGAAATCATCGGCCAGCTGCTGGAACGGGTGGAACCGCTGGAGCTGACCACGCCCGATAGCGTAGCAATCGGCATCGGAATGCTCATCGTGTCCGTGCTGTGCCACCGCGCCGCGGAGCTGACCACGCAGGAAAAAGAGGAATAAACCGATTGCCACGGCGCGGCGTATCGTAGTAATTGGAGCATGTTTTTAGGATTTCATTCTTCATCCGCAAATCGGTGATCTCCTTTTGAAACCGTCAGACCTGATCTCCGGGCAGAACTGCGCGCTTCTCATCGAAGGCTTTCTCCCTGCTGGCCTTGAACTTGCTGACACTGTGATAGACCGTCTGATGGTCTACGTTGAGCATCCGGAAGACATCCTAATTCATTCCTTTTTGACTTTCAATCAAAGGAGATGCCTATGAAGAAATTACCAAAGAATCTATATCATTTTACATCCCCTGTTCATCTTGAGTTTATCCGTGAGGATGGCTTTCTGAAGCTGACGGAGTCCAATTTGAAGATTGACCGTGCAACATATCGCATTGAGCCGCTGTATCGGGGTAACGAGAAAATCGGGGAACATGCCGTTAATAAATACTCAAATTACCATCGCGTTGTATGGTTGACTGCAAACGCAGAAGCCGCAGCCGATGAAAATGGTCTTTATGCGGCAAAAACGCAATGCCGTCTGACGATCCCGACCCAGGGAAAGAACTGGAAGTTTATGAAGTGGACGGATTTTTTGACCAAGTACCATGCCGATCCGGGTCAGGCAGGCGTTTTGAAGCATTCCAGCGGCTCGGATTGGAAGAACTGGTATATTTGTGAGGAACAGATTGCTCTTTCGGATGTTGCATTAATTGAAATCCGCCAGCCGGATGGAAGTTACAAGACAGTAAAATAATACGGTTCTATAATAAATCTTGGGGTCAGGCGATAAGCCTGACCCCACAGACTGTCGAGAAACCCCGGTTTTGTGTCAGGCAAGACTGGGGTTTCGGATATATTGGGGACAAAAAATGAGGATATGCAAAAGGTTGTGGGTATCCTCCCACTTCCTGATTGCGAACTTTTTCAAG
>CAYSJX010000011.1:0-22029 GCA_964431445.1 uncultured Oscillospiraceae bacterium
ATGTATTAGACATGAACGGAGACTCCTACCGACTGAAAGCTACCATGCAGAGCAAGGTGTAAGCAGAGTGGCTCAAACATTCGTGAGCGCTGTGGCTCACTTTTTCGTGGTCGTTGGTGGCTCAAAATTTCATGACCGCCTGGCTCACTTTTTCATTGACATTTACAGCCATCGCCACGGAAAGCGGCGAGCTGTACATCTACTATGCATCCAGCGATACTCGCCTGCATGTGGCCAGCACCACGGTGGAAAAAATGCTGGATTACGCCTTCAACACCCCGGTCGATCCCCTGCGCAGCCGGGACTGTGTGGCCCAGCGGTGCGCGCTGATCGACAGAAATCTGGAATATCTGGCAAAGCTGTAAATTGCTTTCAGGTTGCAGCCCCGGTTCCCCGGGGCTGCTTTTTTAGACGTTTCTTCAGTCGGTGAAGGAGGGCAACTCGTCTTTGGTGATCACATAATCGTGGTTATACAGTTCTTTGAGCGCCTCGGGATCATTCTGGTTGACGATGTGATCCGTGTGCCATGTCATGAACCATGTCCACGGGGTGGTCTGCAATTCTTCCGCCGTGGGGTTGGTGCCGCACTCGTGGAAGCAGTAGGGCTTGTCCGACTCGGTCAGCTCCGTCAGTTTTTCATACAGGCCGTGCTGCACGCCGCCGCTATAGCTGTCCGCGCCCAGAATATCGCAGTACGCGTCACCGGGATACCAGAGATTATACAGCTTGCCGTTTCCTGAGTATGGCAGCACCCAGATCAGATTGTTCAGGCCCCAATGCTCCGTATAGCGGGTGTACATCATCTGCCACAGCTGGGTAAAGGCCTTGGCGCCGCCCTTGCCCCACCAGAACCACTTGCCGTCAAATTCATGGAAGGGCCGCCAGATGACGGTGACCCCCGCCTCCTGCAGCTCCAGCAGAGCCTTCGCGGCCTTGTCCATACCGGCGATAAAGGCTTCATTTTCCGGTGTACCCTCGGTCAGGGTTGCCTTCCAGTTCTCCACCGTGGTGTTCATGCAGTGGCTCCACTCGCCGCTGAAATCCGCACCGGTGTGCCACATGATGGTCACAAGGCCGCCCTCGTTCCACCATTTGATGGCCCGGGCATTGACCCCGTCAAAGTCATCGTTCATATAGTCCAGCCCACGGATGGCGGGGTATTTTCCGGTGTGATCGAAGATGTAGTTCATCTCATAATCCGGGCTGCCCATCCAGGTGGACTCCTGCTGCGCGCTCAGGCAGTTGACGCCGCTCAGGGAGCAGATGTAGTCATACACCTTCTGGGTCGTCACATTGGCGTTGGGGTTAGACAGCTTGTGCTGCTCCTCATAGCCGTCCCCGGTCGGCTCCGGCGGTGTGGTGGTGCCGGCCGTGGTGGTCGGGTCGGCCGGGCCGACGCAGCCGGCCAGCGTCAGCAGCACCAGCAGCAGGCAAAGCATTCCTGTCAGATATTTTTTCATTGCGGTGTCTCCTTTTTCTCCGGCATCAGGCTGCCGCCGTTTGTTCTGATCAGCTCCGCATACCATGCGGCAGAGTCCTTGGGAATTCTGCGCTGGGTCACAAAGTCCACAAAAATCAGGCCAAAACGATCCTGATAGCCCTTGTCCCATTCGAAATTGTCCGTCAGTGTCCAGTGGAAGTAGCCGCGGATGTCCGCCCCATCGGCAATCGCCTGCTCCATGGCCAGAATATAGCGATTAAGAAAATCGATGCGCTGGGGATCGTGTACCTTGCCGTCACAGCTGACCACATCCCGGTTGCACATGCCGTTTTCCGTCACATAAATGGGCAGCCGATAGCGCTCATAGAGCAGTCGCAGACCCCAGCGCAGGCACTGCGGTGTGACCGGCCAGCCATTGCCGGTGGTGGGGAAGCCGGGCTCCCGCTCCACATACCGGGGCTCGCCCTGTTCATCGGCTTCCAGCATGATGCCGTTGTAGATATTTTCGCCCATGAAATCCAGCGGCTGACTGATCAGTTCCATATCCTCCGGGGTGATCTCGGGCAGATAGCAGGCGTATTTTTCCAGGCCGTCGGCCGGATAGTGCCCCAGAAAAACCGGGTCAGAGAACCACGGCACATTCCATGTCCAGTTGCTCATATCATCCGGGCAGCGGAACAGATACTTCCGGCATGCCTCGATATCCGCCGGGCTCTCCGTTTTGGGATACACCATGCCGCAGGTGGGGGCATAGCCCACCAGAATGGGCCGTTTGGCGTTTTGCCGCAGGGCGATCACCGCCGCACCGTGGGCCCGCAGCACATTGTGCACCAGCTGGAACAGTTGCCGGTGGTCACAGGCTGTGCCAGGGGCGTGGTTGCCATGCAAATGGGCAAGGCCCGTGAAGCACTGAGGCTCATTGAAGGTGATAAAATGCTCCACCCGGTCGGAAAACTCCCGGCTGACCACGGCGGCATATTCGGCAAACCACGAAATGCTCTGCTCGTTGCCCCAGCCCCCCTGCTCCTGCAAAGCCTGCGGCAGATCCCAGTGGTAGAGGGTGATATAGGGGGTGATGCCGTTTTTCAGCAGTTCATCGATCACCGCATTGTAAAACGCAACACCGGCCGGGTTGACCGGGCCGGTACCCCGGGGCAGAATGCGGGCCCAGCTCAGGGAAAAGCGATAGCCCCGGATGCCCATCTGTTTCATGATGGCGATATCTTCCCTGTACCGGTGGTAAAAATCGCAGGCAACATCGCCGCTTTCGCCGTTGGCAATGTGGCCGCCGTCATGGCAGAAGCGATCCCAGATGCTCTCGCCCTTGCCGTCCTCCTGCCACGCGCCCTCGATCTGATAGGCGCTGGAGGCGCAGCCCCAGACAAATTTTTCGTCAAACATATGCTATCTCCTTACGAACCAATGACGCTGACCAGATAAAAGGGCACCACGTCATTTTCATGACTCTCCACGATGCTAATCTGCACGGTGTGTTCGCCCTGTTCCAGGCCTTCGCAAACCGTGTCCAGATACAGACAATCGCCCCAGTCCTCCGTGAAATTACCGTCTAGCAGCATGGCATGCTGACCGTCCACCGTGATTTGGGCGATGGGGGTGGGCTTTTGCACGGATTTGCGGTATTGCACGCCGATGCAGGTGCCGGGAACCGTAAAGGTAATGCGATCGCCCACATGCCATGCGGTAAAGCCCCGCCGGAAAAACTGGGTAATATGCTCCTGCGGAGTCGGATCCGGTTCAAAGCCCGCAAGCACCGGCTGGGCATTGTGATTTTGATAGCGTCTACTCCCCTCATAACGGTTTTCGGTCATGGGTGCGGGCAGCGCGGCTTTGCAAACCGGCTCTGCCGGTGCCAGACGGATTTTTTCCAACAGGCAGCAGACCGCCTGCGCCACCAGCGCGTGGCCCACGTCATTGGGATGCAGGTCATCGGGGGTAATGTCCCGATTTTTCATTTCGCCCCGCTGCAGCGCGGCATACACCGTGTGCCGGATGCTGACCATGGGAAGCTGATAGTGTCGCGCCAACGGCAGATGCTGCCCTTCGGCATTGCTGCCGGTGTCATAGCATACATTGTTCATCAGCATCAGCGCCGGGCCGCTGCGGAGGATGGTGCGAAGCAGCCCCTCATAGGTCTCCCGGAAATGGAGCGTATCCGCATCGTTGACGGCGAACTCCGTCAGCACAAAATCCGGATGATACCGCAACACATCCTCCTCCACCCGGGCCACACCGAACTGAGATGTGGTGCCTCCGATTCCGGCATTGACAAAGGTGATTTCCGCTTTTGGAAACGTCTCCCGCCACCAGCGGTATACCAGATACGCATAGCAGGTTTCCGGTGTGGAGCTGAGGGAGCCCTGGGTAATGGAGCCGCCCAGAAAGGCCACCGTCACCGGTTCTCCGGCGGCCGCTCTTTTCATGACGGCCTGAATTTTGCCCCAGCTGCCCCGATGGATGATGCCCTGTTCAAAATCGATCATGGTTCAATCCTCCCAAACATCCGGAATTTCTTCGATAAAGGCCGCCAGCTCCGTGGCCATCCGCTCCGCCTCGGGGATGCGGATATGGCCATGGGTGCCACAGCCGTTGTTGGAATACAGGAAATGATGGATCCGTGGATCCGCCAGCTCCCGGCATACCCGATCAATGGCCATGTCCCAGTTTTCATGGTGATTGAGAATGGTGGTGGTCAAGATCACATGGGCATGGGGATAGCGCGCGCGCAGCTGCCGGATAAAATCCCGGTAATGGGCCCGCCAGTTGGCCGCCATGGGGCCATCGGGCTGTGCCGCCATATAGTCCACGGGATGGTTGTCGTTCTGGCCGATGGCCACGACCACCACATGGGGCGTATAGGCGGAAAAATCCCACTGCTTGCTGGGCACAATCTGGTCATTGTACTGAATTTTATCGTAAATATACTCCATGCCCCGGTAATCCGGCGTGTGGAAATAGCCGGTGCCGTCCAGCAGGGCTGCACCGCCCTGGGCGATATCATGCAGCTGAGCGTTAAGCAGGCGGGCCGTGTGCCAGGCATAGGAATGATAGCCGTTGGAAAGCTCCCCATTGTGGGGCGGATCGGGCTGACCGCAGTAATCCACCGCCTCGGAAACCTCGCCGGCGGACACGCTGTCACCATAGACCTCCAGCCGCCGCCGGGGAAGCGGGGCCGGAGCACAAAGGGCGGCATCCGCCGCGACGCGCAGGCCATGCAGCTGCATCACATGGCAGCCATCCTGCCGCTTGAACAGCAGCAGCTCATGCCATCCGTCGCCCAGATTTTCTCCCAATGTGTAGATTCGGCGGCCGCTTTCGGCCAGCAGGATCTTCGACTGCACACCATCGATGATGACACCCACATAATTATCCCAGCAGCCACGATAATTCGTGATCTCCGCCCGGACAAAGGAGCCGGTAAAGCGGGTTCGCACGCAGGTGCAGGCATAGATCCAGACGGGATTTTCCGGGTCATCCCAGTCGATCCGGCCCATATATTGCAGCGCCGGGTCGCCGGCTTTGATAAGCTTTTCATTTACCATGGTATGTCTCCATTCCGGGATTTCCTAAGAAAGCGGACCTGCGTCAAGGCCCGCTTTCTGTTCTTTCATTCAGCGTCTGCCGAGGTCGGTATCGTCCCAGCTGACGCGGCTGTGTGTCTTGATATAGTCCACGATCTCATCGATCTGGGTGAAGGCCAGACCCACATAGCTGTCAGCGCAGCCATAGTACAGGGCGATCTTGCCGGACTCGGAATCGTGGATGGTGGCGCAGGGGAAGCAGACATTGGGCACGAAGCCCCGCTCCTCATACCACTTTTCGGGGGTCAGCAGGAAATTCTCGCAGCGGTACAGCACCTTGGAAGGATTGTCGATATCCAGAATGGCACCGCCAATGGAATAGACGAAGCCATTGCAGGTGCCACTGACACCGTGGTAGAACAGCAGCCAGCCCTCGCTGGTTTCGATGGGCGCGGCACCACCGCCGATCTTGACGGACTCCCACCAGTTGCCGGTGCGGCCCATCACATGGCGATGCTTGCCCCAGTAAGTCATATCCGGGCTTTCGCTAAGGAAAATATCACCGAAGGGGGTATGGCCGGAGTCGGAAGGACGGGAGAGCATCACATAATTTCCATTGATCTTCCGGGGGAAGAGTACCGCATTGCGGTTGAAGGGGATGAAGGGATTTTCAATGCGGACGAACTTCTTGAAATCGGTGGTCTTGGCCACGCCGATGGACGCGCCATAGAAATCGCCGCACCAGATGATGTAATAGGTGTCCTCCACCTTCACAAGGCGGGGATCATAGGCGTACACTGGCATCCACGGATTGCCGTTTTCATCTTCGAAGGCGATTTTCTCCTTCTCGATTTCCCAGTGGATGGCATCGCTGCTGTGTCCCAGATAGATATAGGGAATGCCGTTGGTCTGCTCGCCCCGGAACACACCGATGAACTTGCCTTCATAGGGTGCCACGGCACTGTTGAAAATCCGGGCCACGCCCTCCACGGGGTTGCGGTCGATGATGGGATTTTCATCATACCTCCAGATGGGGGCACCTGTCAGGCCCTCGGGCTTGTCCTGCCACGGAACATTGGGAACTGCGGGGCTGTACATTTTTACCTTGGTCATGGTTTCCTCCTGTCCGGCGGCTTTGTGCCGCCATGGTAAGTCAGATTTTAATGTTGTTTATTGATAATACCACTTCTGCGCCTCTTCGCTGCCCTCCTCGGGCTTTGGCGAATATTTCAGCAGGATCCGCTCCATGGGGTATGTGAGAATGTAGAGCATCAGCCCCGGGAAGATCAGAATTCCCCATGGCATCAGATACAGCCCCAGCAGTGTCACCAGCAGAAGCAGAAGCAGCAGTATTGTCGAAATCAGGTGGCGAAACATTGCGATCGCCGTCATGCGAAACAGCTGAAAACCGGTCAGCCGGAACCGGGAAAGAAAGGGAAACAGATACAGTCCGTTTCCGATCACGATCAGGATCATCAGATAGAACACATACAGCAGCATCAGGCTGCCCTGTGTCTCGTTGCCAAAGAAATAGGCGCAGTCAAACACCAGAAACAGCAGCACCAGAACATAGAGGATGGTAAAGGCGCAGCTCTGGCGGAAATTCGCGCGGAAAGATCTGAAAAACTCCGGGATGATTTTGCCGGTATTGTGCCGGACGGCCTTGGCCATTGCGTAATAGGCGGCGGTCGTAGCGGCTCCGGCGGTAAAAATCGGGATGCTGCAAATGACCCACAAAATACTGATCAGGATAAAGTCCCACAATCGATTCATGAATCGGGCAAATAATCCGTCACTGTCAAAAAAGCTTTGCAAGCAGCGTCCTCCTCCGTGTTTTGGAAACGGCCTATCAGCCAAGCATTTCATCCAGCTTATTCTGGACTTCCTGTCTGTAGGTTTCCTGGAACTGGGCGGCGGTCATGGTGCCGGTGAGCAGCTCAGGCAGCTGCCACTCCAGACCCAGCGCGCCGTACAGGTCATAGTTCTCCCTGGAGCCCAGCTCCTTCATGATGGCAAAGTTCTCTTCCTGCAGGTCGGGATCCTTTGCGGTAACGGCATACCACCACCACAGAGCTTCCTTGTCGTCACGGATGGAGGTGTCGCCCATGTACCAGTTGTTGTAAGCTTCCCAGACGTTGTAGACCAGCTCGGGATCCTCAACACCGTAGGGGATGATGAAGTAGCTGGCCGTGCCGCCACCGACCATCTTGCCGCCATTGGTGTCCTTGTTGCCGCTGGGGCCGACAGGCCACTGGACATAAACGGTGTCGAAGTTCAGCGTGGTGCCCACGGAGCCGTCCCAGTCATAGTCGGTACCGGTCATCCAGGCCGCGGAGACCCAGAAGCCGATGTTGCCCTTGCGGTAGTCGGTACGGCCCAGATCATACCAGCCATCCTGAGAAGGATCGACGGGCTTGGCGACCTTGTACTCGTTGTACAGCTTGTAGATGAAGTCCAGAACCTGACCGGTCGCGGCAGAGCTCAGGGTCTCCTTGTCGGTCGCGGCGATGGTAGCGCCGTTGGACATCAGCAGGCCGGGCAGATAGTCATCGATGAAGCCATCGAAGCCATACTGGTCGGGCTCGCCGTCGCCATCGGTGTCCTTGGTCAGCTTCCGGCAGTATTCCACGAACTTATCCCAGGTCCATTCGCCACGGGCATACAGTTCACGGGGATCTTCCAGGTTGGCCTCTTCCAGCAGCTGCTTGTTGAAGGCCAGAGGATAGGTATCGGCGACCTGGTTCTCCGCCTTGACGGAGTACATCAGGCTGGCCTTGCCATCGCCCAGATCCAGATAGCTCATGATCTTCTGATCGCTCAGAATGTCCGCATCGGCGGGCAGGACGGTCTTCAGGTCGAGAGCCAGACCATTGGTAACTGCGGAGATACCGGCGGCGGGGTCAACCAGATACAGGTCGCACTCGGGGGTACCGGCCAGCACGGAGGTGTTGAGGGACTCACGGACGCCGTCCCAGGTCAGGTCAACGAACTCGATGTTGACATTGTAGGTCTTCTCGATGTAATCGACAACTTCATAACGCATCTGATCCTGCACGGTGCCGGCGTAGGCGGGGTCATCGGTGGGATCATCATCGTTGCTGTCATAGTGCCACTCCCAGTGAACACCGATGGTGATGGTTCTTCTCTTGCTGGGATCGTCCGGATTGGTGGGCTTGACATTGTTGCTCGGATCCTTGCTGCTGGGGTCGGTGGGGGTCGTGTTGTTGCAGGCCACCAGAGAGACCAGGGTCAGTACGGCCAGAACAAGCGCCAGAATCTTAGTAAAAAGCTTCATGCGTAAATTCCTCCTTGATTGTAAAGTAGAATGCGGGACTGTGCGGATGGTTACGCGGCAGTGCCAATGTAGATAGCGTAGACCGTCCAGTCAGCCTTCGCCTCGCACTGGATGCGGCCGCCCCATGTAGAGGTGTCTTCGCCCAGAATGGATGCGATGTCTTCATAGCTGATCTGGCAGATGGAGCCGTCGCAGCAGGCTGCGGTATCCAGACGAGTCCAACCATTGGCAGCATCGGGCAGAACGATCCACATGGTGCCATCGGCAGACTCATACTGAATGGTGATCACGGCACCGGGAACCATCAGCGGCAGCCACTGATCAGCAGCGGAGCCCACATCGACCTGTGCCCAGCCCGCGCCGGAGATAGGGGAGCCGTCCAACAGGGTGTTGCCCTTGGTATTGGCCATGGGCTGGCAGATGGAAACGGTGTAGACCTCCCAGTTGGCCATCGCCTCGCACTGGATACGGCCGCCCCATGTAGAGGTGTCTTCGCCCAGGATGGAAGCAATGTCCTCATAGGTGATCTGGCAGATGGAACCGTTGCAGCGCGCGACAGTGTCCAGACGGGTCCAGCCGTTGGCAGCATCGGGCAGAACGATCCACATGGAACCATCTTCAGAGGTGTACTCGATCTCGATCACAGCGCCGGGAACCATCAGCGGCAGCCACTGCTCGGCAGCGGAGCCCACATCGGTCTGAGCCCAGCCCGCGCCGGAGATGGCAGAGCCGTCCAGCAGGGTGTTGTTACCGGTGTGTACCAGACCGGAATTCATGCCGATCTTGATGCTGTAAACTTCCCAGTTCGCGCTGGCCTCGCACTGGATGCGGCCGCCCCAAGTGGAAACGTCCTCGCCCAGAATGGCAGCAATCTCTTCATAAGTGATCTGCGCGATATTCTTGGAGTTGTTGGTTCTGGCTGTCTGCTGCTCGATCCGCTGCCAGCCCGCGCCGGAGTCGGGGAAGACCAGCCAGATGTCGCCGCTTTCGGAGCTGTACTCGATTTCAACGACAGCACCGGGCACGAACAGGGACGCGAAATCGGGCACATTCTTGCCGGTGTCGGTCTGACCCCAGCCGGCGCCGGAGATGGCGGTGTCAAGCAGAACGGTCTCGTCCTTGATGTAGAACAGGTTGGACATATCCTTTTCCGCGTTGAAGGCATCGGGGCCATTGAAGGTAGCGCTTGTGTCGGCTTCGATCAGGTTGCCCTCGGCATCCAGGAAGCGGATGTCATCGATGAGCAGGTTGGCGTTCTTGGCGCCCTTGTCCAGACCGTTGTCGTCCAGCAGGGTGATCATCATGATGTTCTTGTCACCGGTGAAGACTTCGCCACCGGCGGTGTCCAGCTGCGCAACGCAGGACTTGGGGTTCTTCTTTTCCATGTAAATGGACCATGCGTGGGTACGCTCGGCAAGATCGGCACCGGTCCAGGTAACAATCGTACCGGAAGCGGCAAAGAACTTGCCATCGGGGTGCTCCAGACCCATGATTATCTCAATGGAAGCGACCTTGCCGGCGTTGTCGCCCAGCAGGCTGGAAATGTCAAAGGCCACATAGGGCACCTTGCCACTGCCATTGATAACCTTCAGGGCCTTGTCGCCGTTGTAATCAACGACTTCAAGGGTAGAAGCGTCCGCATTGGCCTTGCCGGAGTACATCTGGACAAAAGCCATGTTCCCATCCTTGAAATCGATGCTGGCCGGAGCTTTCGGCTCAGCAGGCTCGGTGGGAGCGTTGGTGGGGGGAGTCGTCTGGCCCTGTGTGGGAGCATTCGTACTGGGGTCAGGCTGGGTGGGGTCACTCTGGACACAGGCTGCCATGGAAAGCAGCATCATGAGGCAGAGCGCCATTGCGATCAGTTTCTTTGCGTTCACTTTGTCAGTCCTCCTTGATTTTGTTTCATTCTAAAAAAGGGTTGCCCGTGAAGTTTCTCCCATTTTCATGGGCAACCCTGTTTTACGGGTTTCAGGGCCGGGGCAAAACGGATCAGCCAACGATACCGCTTCGCTCCACGCCTTCGATGAAATACTTTTGCAGGAAGATGTATACCAGAATGATGGGCAGGATCATCAGGATAATGCCCGCATCCAGGTACAGCTGCTGCACAACACGGTCCATGATCTTCAGCTGATTTGCCACATTGCCCATCAGAGAGCTGATGCGGATGCCGATGGAGTCCGCAGAGTTATAGACAAACAGTCTGGCGAAGAAGGTATCATTGTACTGCCAGACCATGGAGAACACCGCCACCGTGATCACGGAAGGTGTGGCATTGCGCAGCATGATGTGGAAGTAGGTGTACCATGTACCGGCGCCGTCTACAAAGGCCGCCTCCTCGATCTCCTTGGGCAAGCCACGGAAGAACTGATTGAAGATGTAAATGTAGAGGCCGGAGCGAAGGCCGGTGCCAAACAGCGTCATGATATACATGGGCGTTGTTTTGTTCATCAGGGATATCGGGCCGCCGAACAGCAATGTGCAGATGCCCAGCGGATCGAAATTCTTGAAGGTCATGTACAGCGGCAGCATGATGGTGTGAGTGGGAATGACGATCATCACCACCACGCAGCCGAACAGCAGCTTTTTGAAGGGGAAATTGAATCTTGCGAAGCCGTAGCCGACCATGGAGCACACCAGACACTGGATGATCATCAGGCTGATGGTGTAGAACAGGGATTTTCCCATGGTCTTCCAGTAGTCCATGATCTCAATGACGGTCTGATAGCGTTCCAGCGTGGGATTCTGGGGGATCAGGTAGACCATCGGGTTGTAGGCATCCCTCGTGGAGAAGAAGGAGCTGGCCAAAAGTCCCAGAACAGGTGCCAGAATCACATAGCTGACACCCACAATGATGATGATCTGAAAAATCCTCACCAGAAAGCCTTTGACGGAATTGTTCAGGGCCTGCCGCTCATTATCGCGGGTCGCTTCATTGTTCAGCGCCTGTGTATGCCTGTCGAGAAAGTGTTTGATTTTCTGGATCATTGCGTTTCTTCTCCTTTCTCAGGTATAGTAGAATGCCTTGCGCTGGATCAGACCGACCACGATCGCCAAAATCGAACAGGTCACCACGGTACTGACCAGACTGAACACCGAACTCAGGCCATAGTTGAAGTTGGTAAAGGCGGTCGTGTAGGCCAGATTGACCACTTCACTGGATATGAAGCTGTCCACCACGGTATAGACGATATTGGTGATGATGTGGGGCATGACCATGGGGAAGGTCACCTTCCAGAAGGTCTCATAAGCCGTGGCGCCCTCCATTTTCGCCACCTCGTACAGGGAGCTGGGGACAGCCTGCAGCGCCGCGATGAAAATCACGATCTGGACACCGGAGGCGGAAATGATATCCGTGATCCGGCCCACGGCGCCCACCACATATTCCAGAATTTCATCCGGAATCATCAGGTCTCCAAAGAGGCTGATGTAGTAGGAAATGCCCATGCCGGCAGAGTTCGATGCCATTTCCGAGCTGGTGGAGTTGATCCCCTCGCCCATCATGGCCGCGGCGCTGTTGACCGCCGCCATGATCGCATCGGAATTGAGAATGACCGGCAGGAAGAAAATGGCACGCACAATGGTTCTGCCCTTGAATTTCTGATAGTCCATCATGTCCAGCCCCATAACGGCCGGGTATTTGCCGGTATTCTGCTCGATCACCCGCATTTCCCAGCCCATCATGCCGGTGTCGCACTGCTGACCGGTCAGGATGTGCTTGCCGTAGTTATCGCACAGGTAGCTGAACAGCCGCTTCGCGTTTTCGCTGGCATTGGGGTTGACCAGCTTGGCCGAAACATTGTAAATCGACTCATCGAAGGGCTCCGATGTCCAGACATTCAGCTTTTCCCAGTCCACATAGCCCCAGTATTTCACCAGAGACAGCTGATGGGTTCCGGCACTCATGTAGACTCTGCGGGTGAAATAGCCCTTGAAGGCCTTCCCGTCCGCGTCCACATCTGCCACCTTCTGCCCGTCTATAAAGACGTAGTTCTGTTTGAACCCGCCGTCCGTCCGCAGAACAAACTCCAGATCATAAAAGCCATCGGCCGGCACGGAGATCTCCAGCTCGCAGGAATCGCCGTCCTGATCGAAGCCGGTGACATAGGTGGCGGTAGCCTCCGTGCCGATGGTTTTTCCGGTTTCCGGCTCAAAGCTGCCTACCTTCTCCGCCTTCCACGGAACCGTGGGCTGGGTAGGTGCGGCCGTGGTGCCGGTGGGATCCGGTGCGCCGGCGCAGCCGGAGAGCAGTATGGTGGAGGCAAGTATCAGGCCGGTAAGTTTTTTCATCATCTGTAAAGCTCCCTTTTCGTGTAGCCAGAGGTTTATCATGCTGTTGTAAACAGCATGAAGCGGGATATCCCGCTTCGCTCATCCGTACAGTGTACCACTAAACTAAATAATCTTCTTATTTAAGTTACTTATTTTTCCGAGTGTCACAAATTAGGTTTGTATTTACCGTAATTTGCAGAACATAAAAGCATCGGGCTGTTGTAATTCTACTACAGCCCGATGCCTTTTACAAGTGTTTTTGTATTTTTTGTCCAGTTGCACAAACCGCAACCGGTTTTTATGTAAAAAAGTACTATCGAAATAATTTAGCTAAATTAATTTAAGCGTTCTCCGGCAATTCATTTACCTTGTGCAGCCGAATCAGGACGGCACGGTAATCGCCCCACAGATTGCCAACCGGCAGCCCGGCGTACATCAGCAGATCGCCCCGGTAGCATTCCGATGTTCCCTCCACCTGATACATGGCCCGGGGATCCAGCCCCTGCAGTGCCACACGGCGGGAGTGACAGTTGGCGCGTCCCAGCACCTGCACAATGGTCACAAGGCTCTCGCTGCCGTCCTTCGCCACCACCTGCCATGCGTCCCAGAGATGATTCTCCCCATAGGAGGCCAGCCGGTAATAGTCTCCCTCCCGAATCAGATCATTGCAGCTGTGGTACAGCGCAACCTGCTGCGGGATCTGCTCCCGCTCCTGCGGGGAGATTTTCGTGATATCCAGCTCATAGCCGAAGGTGCCCGCCAACGCCACGAGTCCCCGGGTCTCAAAGGGGGTGGATCTGCCAACGGTGTGGTTAGGGCAGTCGGAAACATGGGCTCCCATGGAAGACAGGGGATAAATCAGCGCCGTACCCTCCTGAATTTGCAGGCGCTCAATGGCATCCGTGTCGTCCGAACACCAGATCTGGGGGCTGTAATAGAGCATACCGGGGTCAAACCGGGCACCGCCGCCGGAGCAGTTTTCCAGCAGCAGCTCCGGGAACCGGGTCACAAGACGCTCCTGCAGCTCGTAGACCGCCAGCACATAGCGGTGGTACAGCTCTCCCTGCCGGTCGGGCGGCAGGCCGATACTGCCCAGATCCGACAGCTGCCGGTTCATATCCCATTTCACATAGGCGATATTGGCACTGGCCACCACATTTTCAATCTGCTTCCAGGTATATTCCAGCACCTCCGGTCTAGTCAGATCCAGCACATACTGGTTGCGGCACAAGCCCGCCGTCCGTCCCGGCACCTGAATGGCCCAGTCCGGATGCGCCCGGTAAAGGTCGGAGTCCGGCGAGATCATCTCCGGCTCCAGCCAGATACCCAGCTGCATACCCAGTTGATTCACTTCATCGGCCAGATATTTCAGCCCGCCGGGGAGCTTTTCCTCGTTGACGACCCAGTCCCCCAGGGCCCGGTTGTCATCAAAGCGGTTGCCGAACCAGCCATCGTCCATAACCAGCATCTCAATGCCCAGCCGGGAAGCCTCCCGGGCGATGGAGAGCAGCTTTTCCGTGTTGAAATCGAAATAGGTGGCTTCCCAGTTGTTGATGAGAATGGGCCGCTTTCTGTTGCGGTAGGGACTGCGGATCAGATGGCCGCGGTACAGATCGTGCAGTGTCCGGCTCATGGTGCCAAGACCGCAGGCAGAATAGACCATGACCACCTCCGGCGCCTGAAACACGCCGTCCTTTTCCAGCTTCCATCGGAAATTGCAGGGGCTGATGCCCATCACCGTGCGCACCTGATCAAACTGGTTCTGCTCCGCCTGCGCCTCAAAGTTGCCGGAATAGACAAAATGCATCCCGTACACCTCGCCGGTGGTCTGGGTGATATTTGGGGTCGTCAGGGCCACAAAGGGATGATCCTGATGGCTGGTCTCCCCCCGTTCGGAGAAAACGCCCTGTCTGCCATAGCCGATCTTTCGGTACTGGATATGCCGCTCCCGGGCCCAGGAGCCATGGAGGGTCAGAAGGTCAAATTCCCGGTTGTCCTGATCCAGGCAGGCCGACAGCACCTTCGTCAGATAAATCGGCTGCGCGGCCGCATTGGTGATCCGGACGCTTCTGGTGATCACATCCAGCTTTTCAAATACGGTGTACAGCAGTTCCACACGCAGCCGCAGCACCGGATCCTCCAGCTCCACCGTCAGACTGGTGCAGTCTTCCTCCGTGCCGAAGGTGGCGGGCAGTCCCTCCGGCCTCGGCTTTCCGGCGTGGATGCTGTGGCTGCGGTAGCGAAGCTCCACCGCGTTGTGGCCGTTGCAGTCGCAGACCTCCAGACAATGCAGCCGGAAATCTCCGATGCCGCCGGTGGGATATTCCAGCGGCACGCTGTCCAGGAAGCTGAGCTTATCCCGGGCGTTGACCGACGGAGTGAAGGGCGGCTCCTCCAGCCGGGCCAGGCCGGTCACGTCCGCCGTTTCCAGACGCCGGCCATAGTAGTAATGCACCAGATATCCCCAGTCATCCACCACGCCCATCAGGTAGCTGGTGTTGGGGGTGTCCAGCTTGAATACCCGGTTTTTTTCACAGTAAGTGATGCCCATATCCGTTCCTCCTCATGGAATAAATCGGGGAAGTTTGTCCCGTGTGATCACATAATCGTGGTTGTACACATAGCGCAGATACTGCCGCGTGTTCTGCCGGCGAATGTGTGTCGTGTGCCAGGTCATGAACCATGACCAGTGCAGCTTCTGCCGGATCAGCTCCTGCGGGTCGGGAATGGGGCCGTTTTCATGGTAGCAGCGCAGCAGCCGGTCTCCGAACCGCTCCGTCAGCCGGTGATACATGGGCACGGGGACATCGGGCTGATAGGTATCCGCCCCCACGATATCCACATACGCATCGCCGGGATACCAGCCGTCCTTCACGCCGCCGTCATAGCCCAGCACCCAGATCAGATTGTTCAGGCCGAATTTCTCCGTATAGCGCCGGTACATCAGCCGCCACAGCTGAGCAAACTGCTCCGACGTGCCCTTGCCCCACCAGAACCAGCCGCCGTCAAACTCATGAAAGGGCCGCCACAGCACCGGCACGCCGGCGTTTCGCAGCTTTTGCAGGGCCACCGCCGCCGCGTCCATCTGCCGCAGCAGGCCGGCGTGGAGCTCGGTTCCCTCCGTCAGCAGCTGTGTCAGATCCACGGTGTCCAGACTGGACTTGTAGCCAAAGCCGTCCGGCGGCGTGCCCCAGTGGTAGCAGATGGTGACAATTCCGCCGCTGTGCCACCACGCCTTCGCCCGGCGGTTGACCCGGTCAAAATCCTGATGGATGTAATCCAGCCCCCGGATCGCCGGCAGCTTTCCCGTGACAGCGGCGATATAGCGCATCTCACTGCCGGTGTACCCCGGTGCGGGGCATTCCTGCTGGCCGGCAAGGATTCCCTTCCCTTCCATTTCGCAAAGATATTCATACACCCGCACCGCTTCCGGGCTGGGGTTTGGATTGGATAACGCTTTTCTCATACTTCTTCCCTCCCCGGGCCGTGTCAGATGATCTGCTCCAGAATGATGGCATCCACCTTCATTTCCCCCTGTCCGTTGTACAGGCGGATGTAGTTCTCGCCGGGCTGCAGCTGCAGCTCGGTGACGGTCACCGTCTGCCAGCTGTCGCAGGCTTCAAAGCGGTAGAGCTTGTCGTACTGCTCCGGATCCACGTCCTCCGGACAGAGCATCCGACCGTTGAAAATGATTTTCTTGGTGCAGCCGCCATCCGGGGCGCAGTAGCGGATCTTCAGCTTCACAGGATAGGACAGGGCACTCTGGGCCATGACCGTCACACCGGCCAGACTTTTTTCAAAGCCCTCCACATAGCCATCGCCTGTGTAGCCGGGGATGTCCGTCCCCACGCGCACCGCCGCCAGCCGTCCCTTCATCCGGGGCGCACCCGCCGCGTCCAGCCAGAGGGTGACCCGGGACTGATAATCGTTTTCATCATAGACCGAATGCACGCCCTGCCGGTTGGGGATGATGGGCAGGATGTTGCCCGCCTCATCGTAGTTTACATAATCACACATCAGGCTCCGGGATTCACTGATACCGGACACCCATGCGCTGTGGTGGAAGGCATACCACTTTCCCTTGAACTCCAGCACGGAACCGTGATTGGTGCCGGACTGGCCCTCAAACCGGGGAATATACTCTCCACGGAAGGTATAGGGCCCCAGCACCTTGTCCGCCACGGCATAGTACATCCGCTCCGGCCACTTGCCCTCATACAGGCCGGGGTAGGTCAGATAGTATTTACCCTGATATTTGTGGACAAAGGGGCCTTCGTAGACCCATTTGAGCTGCTCGGTCAAATTCACCCGGGTTTCCGTCTTTGCGTGCAGAAGATCGTCCGTCAGCTGGCAGGCAAAGCAGGAGCCACCCAGTCCCCAGAAAAGGTAGGGCGTGTCGTCATCATCGACAAACAGCGCCGGATCCTGTCCCCATTCGATCTCCGGGATGAAGCCCTGATCCACAAAGGGGCCCTGGGGATTTTTGCTGGTGGCAATGCCGGTGCGGAACATGCCCGTGGCCGCCTCCACCGCACAGAAAATCAGATAGTAGATGCCGTGGCGGTAGACCGCGTCAATGGCCCACATATTGCTGACGGCCCACTTCACGTTTTCCAGCGTCAGCACACAGCCGTAGTCCGTCCAGTTGACCATATCCTCCGAGGAAAACACATGGTAAGATGCCATGGTGTCGTGGGTATTGGTCATGGCTTCATCGTTGGAGGCATAGACCCACATCACATTTTTGTCGTCCCATACATGGGCGGAAGCGTCTGCGCTGAAAACAGTTGGTATAATCGGATTCATGGTATCACTCCTTATTTACGTTTGCCTGCAGGCCGTCCATCAGGCCCTGCAGCACCGACTGGGAGTCCGCGTGAACTTCCAGTTTTCTTCTGTTGAGGATCCCGAACAGCTCGCCGCTGCCCTTGACCACGCCATTGTCCCACCAGCAGCAGACCATGCCGTACTGCTGCGCGGCAGAGACATAGGCTTTGGCCCATGCATAGCGGTCATCGGGATTGTTTTTGTTGATGCAGCCCATTTCGTCAATGATGACGGGTGTCCCCTTGCTCACAAATTTGTAATGCAGGCTCTTCATAAAGCCGGTAAAATCGCCGGCCATACTGTCCGTAAAGGTGCTTTCCGGGGAATTGACATTCAGGCACAGGTTGTAGGGCGTATAGGCATGCACGGATACGATCAGCTTCCGGGCCGGATCCTCCGGCAGCCGGAACTGGCTTGCGATGGAGGACTGGGGGCTGCCCGCATAGGCCGAAACGATGATCCAGCGCTCGGCATTGGCGCCGCCGGTGGCCCGGATGGCATCCACCGCCGTCTGATTGAGCTGGTTGATTACTTCCAGCGCCGCCACACAGTCCGGATTTTTCAGATCGATGTTCCATTCGTAGGAGCTGCCTTCGATCCGGGGCTCATTCATGGTCTGGAAAATCAGCCGATGCTCCGCATCCCGGAAACGGGTGGCGATCTGTGTCCAGATGGCTTGCAGGTAGGTCTTGGCGCTCTGGGCGTTTTCCGGTGTGGGGAAATAGACGCTGTTGTCATGATGGGAATTGATAATGACATACATGTCAAGCTCCAGCGCGTAGCCGACCACCGTTTCGACCCGCTTGAGCCATGCTTCATCGATGGTGTATTCCGGTGCCGGCCCCACATGCCTGTGCCAGGAAATGGGGATGCGGATGGTATCAAAGCCCAGCGCATGAATCTTTTCGATCATTTCCCGTGTGGTCATTGGCATGCCCCAGGACAGCTCGCCTTCCGGCGCGTCGAGTGTGTTGCCCAGATTCCAGCCGATTTTCATTTCCTTCATAAGTTCCTCCCCTGTCATTGTGTTTTTGTACGCCTGCGTTGGAGCCGTCGTGTCCTGCGGCACGCTTGGCCCGCCGTCCGTGCGGCAGGCCGCCAGTGCAAGCAGCATGCACAGTGCAAGCAAAATCCCGCCCGCTTTTTTCATAGTAGCCTCCTGCCAGAGAAATCTGTGTGCCCCGGGCGCATTGTTTCATTTCCCCGGGCACACTTCTTTTTTCATATTATAAAAAATCGCACAAATGTCAAGGGCGATCTTGCAATCTCCGCCACAAAAATCCGCCCACGCCCATCCCGGAACAGCCGCCCCAATCCCCCGGATAGACGCACAATCCCCCTGTTTTCCGACAGTTTGGAAAACAGGGGGATTGCCACATCAGTGCGCAAGGATATGCTATTTTTGAACCTCCGTAGGGCCCGGTTGGGAATTATGATATGCTGATTTCCCTGCGCATAGCGGTGATGGCGCCTTTTTCCAGTCTGGACACCTGCGCCTGGGAGATGCCGAGGCTGGCTGCTACCTCCGTCTGGGTTTTGCCACCGACGAAGCGCATGGAGACGATCTGCTTTTCCCGGCTGCCCAGCTTTTCATAGGCGCTGCGCAGGGCAATATGCTCCATCCAGTTGCTTTCCGTATTTTTCGTATCCCGCACCTGATCCATCACCGTCAGGGGGTCGCCGCCGTCGGCATACACCGGGTCATACAGACTCACCGGCGCGCAGACGGCATCCATAGCCCGGGCCACCTCCTCCACCGGCAGCTCCAGCTCCCGGGCGATTTCCTCCAGTGTCGGCTCCCGATCCATGCGCAGCAGCAGGGCCTCCTTGCATTGCAGCACCCGGTAGGCCACATCCCGGATGGAGCGGGAGACACGGATCACGCTGTTGTCCCGCAGATACCGCCGCACCTCTCCGGCGATCATGGGCACGCCGTAGGTGGAAAAGCGCAGCTGCTTGTCCGGGTCAAAGTTGGCAATGGCCTTCATCAGCCCGATGCAGCCGACCTGAAACAGATCGTCCGGGCTTTCCCCGCGCCGGTCAAAACGCTGGATAACGCTCAGCACCAGCCGCAGATTTCCCTCCACAAGTCTGGCGCGGGCCTGCTCATCCCCCTGCCGGGCCTGCCGCAGCAGCTGATCCATCTGGGACGGGGAGAGTCTGCACAGCTTTGCGGTGTTGACACCGCAGATCTCTACCTTTCCTGGCATAGCGATCCTCCTGTGAACCGGTTTTGTAAAGCCAGTATTTCCCGGAACGGGAAATTTGATACCGCCTTCCCATTTGGCGGTTTTTCACAAATTTTCTGTCATCCTCCGGCGAAGCGCAGAAGCTATTGAGACATAATGCCACGTTTTACAAACTTTTTCCCGAAATACGAACTGTTTCGCCCAATTTTTTCATGGTAACGTAACACGAAATTTTTCCTCTTTCTTCCGCGTATATGCAAAACAGCATTCACTTTTTCCGCGCGGCCATCCTTGGCAAACTCCCGGTTTATCTGTGGAAAACCGGAACTTTTCCACATTTTCCACAGAGTTCTCCACAGCCCTTTTCCACAGGCTCTGCCGAAGACGGTATGCGTTTTCCGTTGACATAACAATTATTTCCCGTTTTCGACGGTTTTCCCACTTTTTCGCGCCATGTGTTTTTCCACAACTGCCCGCAACGGCGGCGCAAAAAAAGCACTTGACAGCCATTGCGTGCAGAAAGGTGCCTCCTTTGCCCGGAATTTTTCTGAAAAAGCGAAAAAATTTTGCAATTGGGGATTGATTTTATTCAAAAAGGACGCTATAATGTGGAACTGTATGAAACTGCGCTGAACAGGAGGTGTAACCAAAATGCCCAACATTAAGTCCTCTAAGAAGGATGTTATCCGTTCCAAGATCGCTTACGAGAAGAACAAGGCCGACAAGTCCGCTCTGAAGACCGCTCTGAAGAAGTTCGACGTGGCCGCCGTGTCCGGTGACAAGGCCGCTGCCGAAGCTGCTTACGCGGTTGCCGTGAAGGCTGTTGACCAGGCTGTGATCAAGGGCCTTCTGCACAAGAACAATGCCGCCCGCAAGAAGAGCAGCATGACCCTGAAGCTGAACGCTCTGGCCTGATTTCTCTGAAAATATCTCCCTCCCGGATTCCGGAGGGAGTTTTTTCACGCCAAAAACGGTTTTTTCCTTGCCAGATACCGCCCTTTTCGCTATAATAAAGGTAAAGAGTAAAATCGATCAGGAGGTGACCACCGTGGCCCAGCTGTCAGACCCCATTTCCATTTTGCAGGGAATTGGCCCCGCCCGGGTGCGGCTGTTTGCCAATCTGAATATCATGACACTGCAGGATTTGATCTGCCATTTCCCCCGGGCCTATGACGACCGCACCCGCCTCGTCACCATCAGCCAGCTGGAACCGGAACAGCCCGCCTGCTTCCGGGCGGTGGTCATGAACAACCCCCGCACCAGTCACATCCGCAAGGGGCTGGATCTGACCCGGCTGCAGGTGGCCGATCACACCGGCAGACTGACCCTGACCTTTTTCAACAGCCGTTTTGCCGCCGAGCAGCTGCAATACGGCGGGGAATATATTTTCCACGGCACCCTCAACGGCGATTTTACCGGCTACGGCATGACGAATCCCGTCTTTGAGCGGCCGGACGCACCGGCCGTGGCCACCCGCCGGGTGCTGCCGCTGTATCCGCTGACCGCCGGACTTTCCAACAATGTCATTTGCCGGGCCGTGGCACAGGCGCTGGCGATCTGCCCGCCGCCAGAGGAGGTACTGCCGCAGCAGATTCTGCAGCAGTATGATATTCTGCCGGCAGAGCAGGCCTACCGGGCCATTCACATGCCCAGTTCCATGGCGGAAGCAGAACAGGCGAAAAAGCGGCTGATTTTTGAGGAATTTTTCGTCTTCTCTGCCGGTCTTGCCCTGATGCGGGCCGAGCGCAACCGCCGCCGCACCCAGCCGCTGGACATTCCCTCCCTCGCCCCCTTTGAAGAGGCCCTGCCATTCCGCCTGACCGGCGCACAGCGGCGGGCCATTAGGGAGATCTCCGCCGATCTTGGCGGCGGAACGCCCATGAACCGGCTGGTGCAGGGAGATGTGGGCAGCGGAAAGACGGCAGTGGCCGCCGCGGCCGCCTTCTGTGTGGCACGAAATCACCGCCAGACGGCGCTGATGGTGCCAACGGAAATTCTGGCGGAACAGCACGAAGCTTCCCTGCGCGCCCTGCTGGAGCCGCTGGGGATTCGGGTGTGCCTGCTGACCGGCTCCATGAAGGAAAGCCGCAAGCGCCAGCTCCGTAGCGAAATTGCCGATGGGCAGGTCGATGTGATCATCGGCACCCACGCCCTGCTGTCGCAAAGTACGGTTTTTCACGATCTGGCGCTGGTGATCGCGGAGGAGCAGCACCGCTTCGGTGTGGCCCAGCGGGCCGGCCTTGCCGCCAAGGGTCTGGATCCCCACCTGCTGGTCATGTCCGCCACTCCGATCCCCCGGACACTGGCGCTGATCCTCTACGGCGATCTGGATATCTCCGTGCTGGACGAGCTGCCCCCGGGCCGGGAGCCGGTGGATACCTTTCTGGTCAACGAAAGCTATCGCCCCCGCATCAACGCCTTCCTGCGCAAGCAGGTGCAGCAGGGGCATCAGTGCTTTGTGGTCTG
>CAYSJX010000011.1:22039-23092 GCA_964431445.1 uncultured Oscillospiraceae bacterium
CCCGGCGGTGGAGGAAAATCAGGAGCTGAACATCAAATCCGCCGAGCTCTGGGCCCAGACCCTGCAGCAGACGGTTTTCCCCGATCTGCGCGTCATGCTGCTGCATGGGCAGATGAAGGGTGCGGAAAAGGAGCAGGTCATGGCCGCCTTCGCCCGGGGCGAAGGGGACATTCTGGTGGCCACCACCGTCATTGAGGTGGGGGTGGATGTGCCCAACGCCACTTTGATGGTCATTGAGGATGCAGACCGGTTCGGTCTTTCCCAGCTGCACCAGCTGCGGGGCCGGGTGGGCCGGGGCAAGAGCAAAAGCTACTGCATCCTGACCTCCCACAACCGCAATCCCGACACATTGCAGCGGCTTCGCACCTTCTGCAAGACCGGCGACGGCTTCCGCATTGCGGAGGCAGATCTGAGCCAGCGTGGCCCCGGCGACTTTTTCGGCAGCCGCCAGTCCGGCCTGCCGGTATTCCGGGTAGCGGATCTCTCTCTGGATTTGCAGACCCTGCGGGACGCGCAGGCCGCCTCCGCCGCGTGGATCGACACGGACGGTGCCGCCGACACGCCCCAGTCCCGGGCCCTTCGCAGCCGCATCGCCGCTCTGTTCCGCCAGACGGAGGGTGCCATGAACTGAGAAATCTCTGATTTCGGGCAGCGCGGTGCCGCGCTGCCCTTCGATTATTTTCAACCTCTGCGCAACATTTTTTTAACATTCGCTGGAAAACTGCCAAATCTTCCATTTTCCGGGAGAATTTTTTTGTCCGGTTCATAAATTTTCAATTTTCCGGTTGTATCTTTCCCGAAAATGATGTAGAATAGTATCTGTATTATCATGCAAAGATGCGGTCATTTCCGCTTTTGGAGGTTCCATTATGAAAAAACCGATTGTACTTGTGATCATGGACGGCGTTGGCAAGGGCGACGGCGGCAGCGGCGATGCGGTAAAGCTCGCCAACACCCCCACTCTGGATCGTCTGCTCGCCACCTGCCCCCATACTTATCTGAAGGCCCACGGCACCGCCGTCGGTCTGCCCAGCGATGACGATATGGGCAACT
>CAYSJX010000012.1:0-22871 GCA_964431445.1 uncultured Oscillospiraceae bacterium
AAATACCATGTCGTAGCCCCGCTGCCGGGCGTACTGCACAGCCTCCCGCGCGGTCTGCACAGGATCCTGTGTGCCCCGGTCGAATACCGGAATGCCCAGCTTTTCACCGCAGACCTTCAGCTGGGTGATGGCGGCGGGGCGGTAAATGTCGCAGGCCACCAGCAGGGGATTTTTGCCCTGCCGCTTCATCAGCCCGGCCAGCTTGGAGCCGTTGGTGGTTTTGCCCGCGCCCTGCAGGCCAACCATCATCACGACCGTGGGGCCGTTGGGATTGATGGTGATGTGGCGCACATCGCTGCCCATCAAACGGGTCAGCTCTTCGTTGACGATCTTGACGATCATCTGCGCCGGGGTCAGGGACTCCAGTACATCCGCGCCGATGCAGCGCTGGGTGACGGTGTTGGTGAAGTCTTTGCAGACTTTATAGCTGACATCCGCCTCCAGCAGCGCCATACGGATCTCCCGCATGGCCTCCTTGACATCGGCCTCTTTCAGGCGGCCCTTGCCCCGGAGTTTTTTGAAGGTGGCGGAGATTTTTTCGGTCAATCCCTCAAATGCCATTGCTTACTCCTCAAAGCTGGCAGCGCAGGCACGGATCTGGCCTGCAATCTGCGCGACCCGGCTGTCCGGGTAGTCTGCCAGCTGCGCGCAGAGCGAGGCAATGTCGCCCATGGCCCGGCGCAGCTGCATGTCCCGGCTGACACAGCCGGTTTTTTCTTCCATATGCCGCAGCAGCGCTTCCGTGCGGCTGAGGTTATCATGCACCGCCTGACGGCTGATGTGCAGCTCCGCTGCGATTTCGGCCAGAGACAGATCCTGATTGTAGTGCATGTCGAAGCACAGTCTCTGCCGCTCGGTCAGCAGGTCGCCATAGTAATCAAACAGCAGTATCCGTTCCAGCGGCTCCATCTTGACCTCCCAGGTGGCAAGGTATTTTCCTTGACACCTGTGGTAGTATACACCAAGTCGGCTCCGTTGTCAAGTATTATTCCTTGTCAGAACCGAAAAACTTTCCAAACAGCGCCAGCAGGATCCGGTGCGCCAGAAAGCCCAGGGCACAGATGCCCACAAGACCCAGCAGGACCAGCGCCGCGATACCGGCCACCAGCCTGGCCCCCGGCTGATCGGTGATCAGATACCAGATGCCGCAGCCGATGCTGCCCAGCGCCATCAGCGCCCCGGGCACCAGCTTGAACGCCCGCCGGGCGCCGCTGAAACAAATTCCCAGCTGGAGCATCCCGACGGACGCAGCCAGCACCAATGCCCATTTCCACCACATAAAAGTCTACCCTCCGTATACACAGTACCATTTTTTCACTTCCCGGGTGGGGATCAGCCCCATCCGTTCATATAGCCGCAGTGCCCGCCGGTTGGTGGAGGCCACTTCCAGCTCCAGCGCCTGCCCGGGGTACAGACCGGCAAGGGTGCGCAGCACTACCGCACCGGCACCGGGCTGCGTGGCGGCCAGCGCCAGCAGCGTCCCGCCGGATATCCAGCCGATGCCCAGAAGCGTATCCTGCCGGTGAATGAAGTACGCACCCCCGTCGGAAAGAATTCGGGCCTCGTCCGCCGCCGTCAGGGTGGTGGCGTGATCCACCGGGGCCATTTTCTCGTTGTACAGCTGCCGCCAGTGGCCCACATTCTCCGCCGTGACCGGCCAGAGACAGGCCGTCTCCCCGGGGGCGATGGTGCCCTGCATCCGCAGCACCGTGCTGTAGCCTGGCCGGCCCAGAAGCGAGTCGTGCTCCGCGGCAAAAATCCGCTGTGCGCCGCAGGCCCGGCAGAAGCTGACACACTCTTCCAGCAGGGACAGCGGCTGTTGGCTTTGCAGCAGATGAATGTAGGCCTCCCCCCGGACGGGAATTTCCCGAAGAGAAAGGGCGGCCACACCATGCCCGGTGGTAAAGCAGGGAATATCCCGCATTTCATCACCCCTTTTGGGTGGATTATACCATACAGACGCAGGAAATTCAAGGGAACCTCTGATTAAATCGGCAAGAGACAATGGCGAAGGATTTTTGCACAGACGAAAGTTTTGAAAGCGGAGGAATACTGTATGTATTTCCCGCTTTCAAAACTGCACGGATGGACAAAAAGACTCGCCACTCGGCCGCAGGCGATTTATTCAGAGGTTCCCAAGCCGGGGCTCACAATTCGCTGGCGGGAACGGGATAGGTATTCCTTTCCGGAATTTGGAATTTGTATAATTCGACGGAAAATGCGCGGAAAGCGACGGAGAAAACTGAAGCTGTCGAACAAATTTTGCGATGAAACGGGGAAATTACCTTTTAACCCTTGATTTCCTGCCGGAAATATTGTATAATTTCATTCGTATTCCAGATTTCGAAAGGAGGTCGCGGCAATGAAAAAGACCATCTGCAAGAAAGAATACGATACCGGGACTGCCATGCTGATCAAAAAGCACACCTTCGGTTACTATGGCGACCCCGCCGGCTACGAGGAGACGCTCTACCAGACACCCTCCGGCCTGTATTTTCTGTATGTTTGCGGCGGTGAAGCCTCTCCCTATCCCTCTGAGGACATCCTGCGTCTGGCCAAAACAAAGGTCAGCGCGTGGCTGGAGAACCACTGATCCTCTGCTGCATGTTGAGCCTGCCAATCGGCGGGCTCTTTTTTTATCAAAACCGGCCGCTGCGAAATTCCGCAGCGGCCGGGATCCTATGGGCTTAGAACAGGGGGACGACAGCGCCGTTGTAGGTGCTTTCGATGTAGGCTTTGACCGCTTCGCTCTTGAGCGCGTTGACCAGCGCCTGAATTTTCTCGCTCTTTTCGTTGCCTTCCTTCACCACAAGAATGTTGGCGTACTGCAGGGCAACTTCGGAGGAGGAGTCCTCGGTGGCCAGCGCGTCCTTGGACACATTCAGCCCGGCGGACAGTGCGTAGTTGCCGTTGATCACGGCCAGCGCCACGCTGTCACGGACATTGGCGATCTGCGCCGCTTCCATTTCCACGATCTCCAGCGAATGAGGATTTTCCACGATATCCAGCACGGTAGCCTCGACACCAACGCCCTCCTTGAGCTGGATCAGACCCTGCGCCTGCAGCAGCAGCAGCGCCCGTGCGCGGTTGGAGCCGTCGTTGGGAATGGCGATCTTGTCGCCGCTGGCCAGATCCGCAGTGGAGGCCTTGGTGCCGGCATAGATGCCGAAGGGCTCATAGTGGATGGAGGCAACGGCCACCAGATGGGTGTGCTGCTCGGCGTTGAAGGTGGTCAGATAGGGCTGATGCTGGAAATAGTTGGCATCCACTTCGCCGTCTTCCGTGGCGGTGTTGGGCACCACATAGTCATTGAATTTGCGGATTTGCAGGGTGTAGCCCACCTTGGCCAACTCCTCGGCGGCAACGCTCAGGATTTCGGCATGGGGCGTGGGGGAGGCGGCCACCACGATGGTCTTTTCGTCCGTGTTGTTCGCGCAGCCGGCAAACAGGCTCAGGGCCAGCACCAGGGCCAGCACAATGGATGTGATTTTTTCCATAATACATTACTCCTTTTTGATATCAGGTCAGGATCTATTACGCAGCCGCTTGTCGCAGGCTGTGGATAGCTTGGTTCCGAGGCTCTGGAAGATCTGCACCAGCACCACAAGGCCGATGACGGATGCCCACATGACGATCGCCTGGAAATTGTAGTAGCCGTAGTCCACGGCCAGCTTGCCCAGACCGCCGCCGCCGATGATACCGGCCATGGCGCCGTAGCCCAGAATGGTAGTCAGGGTGATGGTACCGCCGGAAATGAGGCTGGGCAGGGACTCCGGCAGCAGCACCTTGGTGATGATCTGCCATGTGGAGGCACCCATGGACTGGGAAGCTTCGATCACGCCCCGGTCAACCTCCCGCAGGCTGCTCTCCACCATGCGGGCCACCAGCGGAAAAGCGGCGATGACCATGGGCGGAATGGTGGCGATGGTGCCGATTTTGGTGCCCACAATCAGCTTGGACAGGGGGAAAACGATAATCATCAGAATCAGGAAGGGGACACTGCGCAGCAGATTGATGATCACATTGATCACCCGCATCAGCCATGCGGGCAGGGGACGGATGCCGCCCTTTTCACCCGTGACCAGCAGCACGCCCAGCGGCAGGCCGATCAGGTAGGAAAACAGCACCTGCAGCCCCAGCGAATACAGCGTCTCCCACACGGCGAAGAGGTATTCGCTTTGCAGAATCTGCAATTGGCGGGCTACCTTTTCCGGATCGGAAAACAGGTCTAGCATGGTTGCACCTCCTCAGCACTGACACCCTGATGGGCGTTGAGATAATCCAGCACCGTTCGCCGCTGCTGTACATCCTCCGGCAGGCTGATCAGCAGGGTGCCGAAGGTTTTTCCGTCCACATTGCGGGTGTCCGCACCCAAAATGCTGACGGCGATCTGTTTTTCCATGGCCAGTGTGGCGATGACCGGCTCCTCCGTCATGGTGCCGTTGAA
Source organism: uncultured Oscillospiraceae bacterium (assembly GCA_964431445.1). Classification (GTDB taxonomy): domain Bacteria; phylum Bacillota; class Clostridia; order Oscillospirales; family Oscillospiraceae; genus Faecousia. The sequence continues at coordinate 4,448 of CAYSJX010000012.1, forward strand.
GGCCACCCGGGCGATGGGACGATCCCAGTCCGACTCCGGCAGGCCCCGGTTGGGGCTGACCAGCCGCCGCCCGGCCTTGGAGCGGGGATTGTGGAACACACTCTCCACCGGGCCGATCTCTGCCACACTGCCGGCGTCGAGAATGGCCACCCGGTTGCAGATCTGCTCAATGACGGACATGTCATGGGTGATGATGATTACCGTGATGCCCCGTTCCCGGCTGATCTGCTGCAGCAGGGCGAGAATGGAGCGGGTAGTTTTGGGATCCAGCGCGGAGGTCGCCTCGTCACACAGCAGCACCTCCGGGTCGGAGGCCAGCGCCCGGGCGATGGCGATGCGCTGCTTCTGGCCGCCGGACAGCTGCACCGGATAGGCCGCCGCCTTATCCGGCAGACCCACCGTTTCCAGAAGCTCCGCCGCGCGTCTGCGGGCCTCCCGGCGGGACACACCCGCCAGCTCCTGCGGGAAGCAGATGTTTTCCAGCGCCGTGCGCTGCTCGAGCAGGTTGAAGCTCTGGAAAATCATGGAAATTTTGCGCCGCTGGGCCCGCAGCTGCCGGTCGTTGAGCCCGGTAAGATCCTGCCCATGGAAGAGAATTTCCCCCTCCTCCGGCCGTTCCAGCAGGTTGATGCAGCGCACCAGCGTGCTTTTTCCGGCACCGGACAGGCCGATGATGCCGAAAATCTCCCCCTCCTGCACGGCCAGACTGACATCCCGCAGGGCCGCAACCTGTGTATCGCCGCTGCCGAAGGTTTTGGACAGACCTTTGATCTCGATAATACTGTTCAAGATAACTCCTTTCCGGGACAACAAAAAACGCCGTCCCCATGCAATGATCGCACAAGGACGGCTTAAAAATAAACCGTGTTACCACCTTGATTCACCCATCCCTCACGAAATGGGCCTCCAGGCGTACCAGCATACGCCTGCGCTTTAACGGGCGCACCCGTTGCAGACTACATATCGCCTGCACGGCTCCGGGACCATGTTCGGCAAACCTGTCCATACCCCTTCACACCAAACCGGGGCTCTCTGCATGGCATCGGCGGGCCTACTCTTCCCTTCACAGCCTTTGCTGTTCAAGAACGCTGTAATTATAGCAAAGGCATCGGGATTTGTCAACAGAAAATTTTCAGTTCTGCAGACCCTGAATTTCCAGCGCCTCCACCACCTGCTGGCCCCGGGCCGTCAGAGCCATGGAGCCGTGTACCGGCAGACCGGCATAACCGGCCCCTTCATAGCTGCCGATGGGGGCTCTGTAGTCCAGATCGATCAGTCCCTTGCGCTGCAAATGCTCCAGAACGGCGCTGTAAAGCGCCTGCGGCAGCTGTGTCCCCTCGGGGTAGAAGGGGGTCATGTCATCGGCCCGCCGGGCCACCGGCAGAAAGGCGTACACCGCCAGCTCCCGCAAAAGGCCGATCTCCTCCCGGGTCAGCTCCAGCGCGGCCCCGCAGTGGCCGCAGCCGCCCCCGGAACAGTTTTTACAATCCATCTGCATCCCTCCTGCCCGCATTATACCCCGAAAGGGGAAAAAACGCAACAGAAAACCGGCCTGATTTCCGGGAATGCCGGAAATCAGGCCGGTGCTTGGATGAATTACAGGTCGGTTTGTCCCGAAAAACGGAGCATTACTGCTTCTTGTCCTTCTTCTTGACGACCACGATGACCACGGCGACCACGACAACAGCGGCCACAACGGCGATCACGATGCCCAAGGGGAAGGAAGCGGGCTCAGCATTGCCGGGGTTGGAGGGAGCGGGGGTAGTGGGAGCGGGCGTGGTGGGAGCGGGCTCTTCCGCAGCCTTGTCATAGGTGAAGCCGGACACGGTGAACTCGATCTTCAGAGAGGTGGAAGGAGCGGGATAGTAGCTGATTTCCTTGACATCATCGTTCCAGATGTTCTGGATGAGGATGTTGGCGTACTTGGTGTCATCGGGGTTCTGGTAGCCTTCGGACACGGTGTGTCTGGTGCTGCCGTCCACGATCAGCTTGACATTGGTGAAGGTCAGGCCGCCCACGGGAGCGTCACAGGTGAAGCCGAGGATGTTGAAATAATCCTGACCGGCCGCGGCAAAGTCATCGGCAAAGATGGTGCCGAAATCGGTGATCTCGATGGTGTAGGTGCCGTTACCGGCCAGCACAGCATCGGTGACCTTGCCGTACCACTCCTTGGTCTCGTTGCCGTAAATGGCCTCGCCCCAGTAGTCACTGCCGATACCGTTGTTGGAGTTCCAGGGATCACGGTAGGTCCAGTTGGGGGTCTGCAGCAGCAGGTAAGCATTGTAGGTAGCGGTGGGATCGAACTCGAGAGTGGGCTCCTCCACGGGCTCATCGCTGCCGCCCTCGCCGGAGATGGCGTTCAGGGTGATGGTGTACTCGATGGAAGAGATGTTGGTGGGCTCTTCGATGTACTTGGTGCCCCATTCATTGAAGCCGCCGGCCAGACGGATGCAGTTGCCCTTGAAATCGCCGGTGTCTTCTGTCCACCAGGTCTTGCCCTCGGCGTCGGCATCCATGTTGATGGTGACTTCCTCACCGTTGATCTTGCAGGTGATGGTGAAATCCAGAGTCTTGATGGCGGAAACGCCGTCCGCGATCAGGCAGGGGGCAAAGTACCATGCGTTGACAGCGGGGGTCTCGAAGGAGAGGGAGACGGTAATGGTCTCGCCAACCTTCAGCTTGCCGCCGACAGCGGTGATACCCTCGGCATCGGCACCGGCATAATTCAGGCCCCAGTCGTTTTCGGCAGCCTTGTCGCCGCCGAAAGCCACGAACACGTCAAATTCCTCGGGCAGGCCGGCAGCGGGGGTGTCGGCCACGGGCTTGTCGATGGTGGTCAGGGTGAAGCTCACGGACAGGCTGGTGGTCACGGCGGTGGCAGCGTTGAGCGCGGGAGCGTCCTTGGTGCCGCCGTACATGTTGTTCAGCTCGATGCGGAAGTTGCCGTTGCCCTCCAGATCGCCGGAGAGAACCTTGCTGCTGTCCACTTCAACGGCGGTGCCGTCGATGGTCAGGGCAATGTCGGAAACCTGCCAGGTCTTGCCGTCGGCATCCATGGCAGCCTGCGCGCCGATGATGTCCACGACCAGAATGCCCAGGTTGGGGCATGCGCCTTCATAGTTGAGGGTGTAGGTGCCGTCGCCGGTCACAGTGGTCTTGACACTGGAGTCAGCGCCGAAACCGGTCTGCACGCTCCAATCGTCCGCCACCAGACCCATTCCGGCGGTGTAGGAAGTTTCGGTCGGCTCCGCGTATGCGCAGATACCGGCCAGGCAGCTGAATGTCAGCATCAGAGTCAGTGCGATGGCCAAAAGCTTTTTCATCATACGATATTTCCTCCCAATTATTGATGTCGGCCCGAAAGCCGTCCATGGGAATACTATATCAAAAGGTATTGCGGAAAGAAACAGGGGTTTTTCTAGATAAAATACCCGAAAAATTACATCTGACCCATTGATTTTTCGTCATTCTGCGGGCAGACGCAGGCTCACACAGGTGCCGCGCCCCACGGTGCTGTCCACCTGCAGGCCATACTGCCGGCCGTAGCGCAGCATGATGCGCTGGTGAATGTTGTAAAGGGCAATGCTGCTGGCGGGCATCTCGGGCGCGTCCAGAGATTGGCGCAGCCTGTGCAGCTGCTGCTCGTCCATGCCGATGCCGTTGTCGCTGACCTGTAGCAGCAGAACATCCTCCTGCAACAGGGCGGAAATGGTAATCATACCCGGCTCCGTGGTAAGCTCCAGCCCGTGTACCACCGCGTTTTCCACCACCGGCTGCAATAGCAGCGGCAGCACGGTGCATTGCTCCGGCTGTAGCTGCGGAGAGATCTCCATCCGGTAGCGGATCCGGTCTCCAAACCGCAGGCGCTGGATGGACAGGTAGTTTTCCACATGCTCCAGCTCCTTTTTCAGGCTGGTGTAGGCCACACCCGTATTTTCCAGCACATAGTGCAGCGTTCTTCCCAGAATTTTGATGGAGTCGGCCACCTCCCGGCTGCCGGAGGTCAGGGCCTTCATGCGGATGGTCTCCAGGGTGTTATACAGGTAATGGGGGTTGATCTGGCTGGTGAGCATCTTGTATTCCATCAGCTGCTGGTTGTTGCGCAGCTCCTTTTCGTTCAGCTCCGCCTCGTACATCCGGGCATCCTTTTCCTTGATATCCCGAATCATCAGCTTCAGATCCGAGAAAACCTCCGTCAGCTCGTCATTGCCGCTGAAATCGTCAATGATGTCGTAATCCTGCAAGGTGGCCTTGTGCATCTGCTGGCGCAGCAGCGCCACACGGTCGGAAAAATGGTTGGCGTAGAGCAGCAACAGCACCAGCGGCACCAGCACCGCCAGCAGCAAAATCAGGCACCATGTCAATGTGACACGCTGAATGTCGGCCAGACCGGCATTGTCCAGCGTGGCCACATACAGCCGGGAGGTGCTCATGTACAGATTGATGGTGGATACCGTATAAAAATACTGCTTCTGCTCGGCCTCCACCGTGCCGCTGCTGCGGTAGTAGGCATCGGAGTAGTCGATGGGAGTCAGGGGCTGCTGCCCGTACAGGGAGCCACGGGAGCTGTAGACAATGCCCTGATCGTCCAGCGAGACCACATCGAGAATGCTGCCCGAGTCCATGCGGGAGCGGATGTAGCTGTCACTGAGCTGCACCACGGCAACGGCATGGTGATTGGAGTCGAGATGGATGCGCCGCACCAGACACAGATTGCCGTAGTTTTCAATGCCGCCGGTGCTGGGGGTAGAGGCCCAGAAGGCGTTGGCCGTGCGCAGGGTCTTCTGATACCAGTCACTCTCCCGCACATCATCGGTGACCTGCCGGAACTGCCGGTATACCGGCACCGTGGGGTTGTTGGTATAGATGTAGACACTGGCGATCTCCAGTGAGTTGAAGGTCAGATCGTTCAATGCGGTGTACTGGTTGGCCGCCGAGATGAAATCCGCGTTTTTGTCATAGCTGGCCTGCAGCAACTTTCGCAGATCGGCATCGAAGCAGATGTCATTGGAGACATCATAGGATTCCATGGTGATCTCCGACAGCAGAGCCCGAACCCGACTGTTATCCGTGCGCAGCAGCTGGATATAGTAATCCTCCAGCTGGGTGCAGGTGGAGTGGATCAGCAGCAGGCCGATCAGCACCAGCGGCAGCAATGTCAGAAAATACACCCGATACAGCTGCTGCCGCACGCGGATGATCTTACGCTTTTTCATAGGCACACTCCACGATCATCACATCCGTCTTTTCCAGCGCCACGCGATCGCCCCGGCGCAGCTGCCGCCCGGTCAGAAGCTCCGTGCCGTCCCGATCCATGGTCAGCTCCCGGCGCTCCCCGGCGTGGTTGAGCAGGAACAGATATTGCTTTTCTTCTCCCTGCCGTACAGTCGCCTCCACTCCGGTGGGGGTGGTCATAACAGGGGCAATGGACTGCCCGGCACACAGCGTGGCCGTCAGAGACCGGTAGAAGTCCGCTTCGCTCTGGGCTGCCAGATAGTAGGCTAGGCCCTTGCCAAACCGGTTGCAGGTCAGCACCGGCATCCCGGCGTAAAAATCCTGCCGGTAGGTGGCCAGCACCTGCGCCCCCTCCGGGTGCAGCAGGTCGCACAGCAGCCCGGCCTCGTAGCACCGGCCCTGCCAGAGAAAGCTGTTGGCGGTTCCTTCCGGCAACGCGTCACTTTCCTCCACCCAGATGCCCAGAAGACTGCGCAGCTTTCCGGGATAGCCCCCGGTGGTCACCAGATCGGACTGATCCACATAGCCGGAGAAATTGGTGACCACCAGCGTGCCGCCCGCGGCCACAAACCGGCGCAGCTTTTCGTCCACACCGGGGCGGATCATATACAGCATGGGGGCGATGAGCAGGCGATAGGGCTGCCAGTCGGCCTCCAGCCGGACAAGATCGGCGGGGATGTTCTGATCGTGCAGGGCGCTGTACCAGCGCTCCGTTTCCTCCACATAGCGCAGGCGCACGCTGGGCCCGGCGGAATATTCCGCGGCCCACCAGTTCTGCCAGTCAAACAGAATGCCCACATCGGCATGGATGCGGCTGCCCAGCAGCCGGGAACCCAGCCGCTGCAGTTCTCCGCCCAGCTGCGCCGCCTCCCGGAAGACCCGGGTATGCTCGTGCCCCACATGGTCGATGATGGCACCGTGGTATTTTTCGCAGGCACCGATGCTGCGCCGCATCTGGAAAAACAGCACACTGTCCGAGCCCTGCGCCACGGCCTGGTAGCTCCACAGACGCATGATGCCGGGACGCTTGAGGGAGTTGAAGGGCTGCCAGTTGGTCACGGAGGGGGTCTGCTCCATCAGGGCAAAGGGCTGCCCGTCTTTCAGACCCCGGATCAGACTGTGGTTCATGGCCATGCGGGCCGGGGTGGCATCGGGGGAGGGGTAGCTGTCCCATGCGGCAAAATCCAGTTCCTGGGCCCATTTCTGGTAATCCAGCTGTTTGTAAAACTCCATGAAATTGGTGGTGACGGGGATCTGCGGGGTCACGGCCCGCAGCGCATCGGCCTCCAGACGGCAGCAGGTGAGCAGACTGTCGGACTGGAAGCGGCGGTAATCGAGTGAAATGCCCTGAAAGGTGGTTCTTTCCCAGCCCCAATGCTCCGTCAGATAGCTGGCAGGCTCAATTTCATCCCAATCGTAGAAGGTGTGGCTCCAGAAGGCGGTGTTCCATGCTTGGTTCAGCGCATCCAGCGTGCCGTAGCGCTCCCGCAGCCAGCGGCGGAAGGCGGCGGCGCAGTTGGGGCAGATGCATTCGCCGCCGTACTCATTAGAAATGTGCCATGCGATGATATTGTCGTAATGGCCGTAGCGCAGGGCCAGCTGTCGGGCCAGTGCCACGGAATATTTCCGGTAGACGGGGCTGTTGGGGCATGAATTGTGGCGGGAACCGAATTTCCGCTGCACGCCGTTTGGCTCCAGCCGCAGAATTTCCGGGTATTTTCTGGCCATCCATGCCGGATGGGCTGCCGTGGAGGTGGCAAGGATCACCTTCAGATTGTTGTTTTGTGCCAGTTCCATGATTTTATCCAGTTTGGAAAAGTCATAGGTATCCTCGCTGGGCTGCAGCGCCGCCCATGAAAAGACATTGACGGTGACGGTGTCGATCCCGGCCAGCCGGAACAGGCGCATATCCTCCTGCCAGATCTCCTCCGGCCACTGTTCCGGGTTGTAATCGCCGCCGTAGGCGATTTTGTGATGGTTCCAAAAGGTGTTCATATCCGCGTCCTCCATGGTCACAGGGCGGCGCACAGCACGTTGCGTACCCGCCGTGTGAGGCTGAGAGTACCCGCATCGATGCGCTGGGTAAACAGCAGCACCGTCACATCCTGCGCCGGGGCGTTGCAGAAGTAGGTGCCCAGCCAGCCATCCCAGCCGTATTCACCGGCCCAGCCGTTGAGTACGGCGGCACCGGGCTGCAGCAGGATGCGCATGAGATTGCCGTAGCCATAGCCGCGCATCCCGTCCCAGCTGCGCCACAGGCTTTCCTGCTGCCACGGCAGCAGGCTTGCGGCGGTCATGTAGCGCACCGTGGCGGGCTCCAGAATCTGCGGGCCGTGGCCCAGCAGGGAAGAGGCCAGCTTTGCGTAATCGTCCACGGTGGACACCAGTCCCGCGCCACCGGACTGGAAGGCGGGCTCCCGGTTCATGTCATAGCAGATGGCCAGATTGTCCGTGGGGCAGTGCGCCGGCGTGCCGCCGCCACAGCGGTAGGCCCACGCCAGCCGGTGCTGCCGCTCCGGTGGCACATAAAAGCCGGTGTCATGCATTTGCAGCGGCTCGAAAATCTCCCGCTTCATAAATTCTCCCAGTGTCATGCCGCTGACCTGCTCGATGACGGCACCCAGCACATCGGCGGAGGCACCGTACATCCACTGCCGCCCGGGCTGGAAGGCGAGGGTGCAGCCGCCCAGCCGGTCGGCCAGCTCCCGGGTGGTCATGGGATTTTCACCGCGGAGGCGGGAAATTGCATCTTCAAAGACCCGTGCGGCCTCCTGCCCCGGCTCGTCCATGCCCGGGTAGCAGATGCCGGAGGTCATATTCAGCAGATCCCGGATCATGATCGGCCGCTCGGCCGGAACCTTCTGTCCCTTTTCCCAGACCTGCATACCGGAGTAGGCGGGCAGAATTTCTTCCAGCGCCTGCCCGGCATCCAGCTGCCCCCGCTGCAGCAGCACCATGGCCGCCACGGCGGTAACAGGCTTGCTCATGGAGAAAATGCGGCAGATGGTATCGCGCTGAAAGGGGCGATCGGCTGTGGCCTGTCCCGCCTGACAGAAGGCAAGCTCCTGCCCGCTTTGCAGCACCAGCAGGTTGGCACCGGCAATTTCCTGCCGGTCAACGGCCTGCTGCAACAGATTTTGCAGTGTGTCATTCAGCTGTTTCATAGTGTTTTACCGCCTTTCTCAGCACTTTTTCGTCTCATATACGGGAAGCGTGGAGCCATGCCGCAGGAATACGGGGATCACATCCAGCTCCGCTGCGGCCCGGACGGTCTGCCCACCGGCAAATACCCGGCCGGTGGCCGCCTCCGTCCAGCTGCAGGACGCGGGCAGATACACCTCCCGCTCCAAAACGCCCGGCTCCATCACCGGGGCCACCAGCAGCTCCGGGCCGAACATGTACGCGTCCTCGGTCTCCCAGCAGGTGGCATCGTCCGGGAAATCGAAGAACAGGGGGCGCATCACCGGCTCACCGGTACGGCTGGCCCGCTCCATGCAGGTGCGGATGTAGGGGCGCAGCCGCTCCCGGACGAAGAGGAACTTTTTGAGAATTTCGCAGTTGTCCTCCCCGAAGCTCCACACCTCGTTGTCCTGCCCGGAGGTCAGCTGGCGCACATTGTTGATAAATTCCTGCTCCCGCTCATACCACGGGGAACGCTCGCCGTGCATCCGGAAAACAGGCAGGAAAGCGCCCCAGGCGAACCACCGCACCAGCAACTCCCGGAAAGCTTCGTCCGTAATCATGCCACCCAGAAAGCCGCCAATGTCGCACGTCCACCACGGAATACCCGCAACGCTCATGTTCAGCCCCGCCTGCAGCTGCTCGCGCATGGAGCGGAAGGAGGAGTGAACATCTCCCGACCATGTCAGCACGCCGTATTTCTGGCTGCCGGCCCAGGCGCAGCGCACCAGCGACAGCACCTGCTCTTCGCCCTCGGCCTTCAGACCGTCGTAAAAGCCTTTTGCATAGCCCACAGGGTAGATATTGCTGCATTGCAGAGCCGGGCCGGCCCAGTAGCGGTAATTGTCGAATTCATAGGCATCGTATTCCGGCTCCGCCTCGTCCAGCCAGAAGCAGCGGATGCCCTTCGTATAGTAATTTTGCCGGCACTTCTCCCACACAAAGCGCTGCGCGCCGGGATGGGTGGCATCGAAATAGAGGGTGTTGCCCATCCATGTGGCAGTGTCCTTGCCCCGGTCGGTGCGGACGAGAAAACCGCTGTCCTGCATTTCGGCAAAATTTTCGCTGCGCTCATCGATGGTGGGCCACACGGAAACCACCGGCTCAATGCCCATCTGCCGCAGCTGGCGCACCATGTCGTCCGGATCCGGCCAGTCCCGTGGCTCAAATTTGAACTCGCCCTGCCGGGTCCAGTGGAAGAAATCCACCACAATGGCATCCATGGGAAGCCCCCGGCGCTTATGCTCCCGGGCCACATCCAGCAGCTCCTGCTGGGTGCGGTAGCGCAGCTTGCACTGCCAGTAGCCCAGACCGTATTCCGGCATCATGGGGGTGCGGCCGGTGGCGGCGGAGTAGGCATTCTCCAGCTCGAAGGGCGTGTCGCCCGCGGTGATGAAATAGTCCAGCTTTTTTGTGCTGCGGGCATACCACTCCGTCTTGTTGGTGGCGAAGGTGGCGGTGCCGATGGCGGGATTGTTCCAGAAAAAGCCGTAGCCCCGGCTGGAGATCATAAAGGGCACACTGGCCTGACTGTTGCGGTGCGCCAGTTCCAGCACCGCACCCTTGTGGTTTAGATGCTTCTGCTGGTACTGGCCCATGCCGAAGATCTTTTCGTCGTCAAAGGCTTCAAACCGGGCGGTCAGGGTATAGTCGGAGGTGCCGGGAATGGGCTTGAGCTCCCGGGCACTCAGCCGCAGAGGTACGCAGTAGCGGTTGATGCGGTCACGGTTGCGCCAGTATTCCGCCGTCAGAAGCCGGCCTTGTTGGTTATAGTAGCGGATCCAGCCCTCCGGGTTGATCTCGGCGGTGATATTGCCGTTGGTCAGGGTGTAGACGGTGCCGGTGCTGTGATAGTGGGCGTATTCCGCCGGCCGATACCACGGGTCGGTGGTGTCCACCTCCCGGGAAGACCAGACAAGGGGACACGCCTTCACCGGCTCCGTCAGTGCCCAGTCATGCTCGTCCATTTGGGGCTCCATGGTCATGCGCACCCGGAAGGAGTTTTCGCCCCACGGCTCCAGCCACAGGGTGGATGGGCCCTGCCGCAAAATCAGGCGGTTATTTTCAATGGTAATGGTCATGGTTATTCCTCCGTTTCACCGTAGATCAGGCCGCGGGTGCCGGTGCCGATGTAGAACCGGCCGTAGACCCGCTTGTCGCCGTCCATGCTGTTGATTAAACCAAACATCTGCCTTTCGGTATTGAGCCGCTGCCAGCTTTTTCCTTCGTCTGTCGTGCGGTAGAAGCCGTAGGCCCCGCCGATGACACCGCTGACATACAGCGCCCGGCAGCCATGCAGGTAGTCCCCACCGGGCTTTCCCAGTCCGAGCCCCACATGCATACAGCTTTCGCCCGCCGCGGTCAGCAGCCGGCAGGTGACACGATCGTCCCCGGGCCGGTCGTGGAGCTTCCACAGGCCGTGCTTTCCCAGCGCCAGATAGAAAAGGCCGCTTTCGCCTGCCGCCGGGCGCACCTCGGTTTCGTTGGCCGTGTCGATCAGACCGAAATCCGCTGCCGGCAGGGTGGTATCCAGAAGGCAGAATGTTTCGCCGCCGTCATCGCTGCGGTAGACCCGGCCCCGGTCATCGAAGCCGTAAAAGCGCAGCGACAGCACAGGGTCGGCAAAAGCTTTGAAATAGCCACCGGTCACGGCCACGCCGTCCCTGTCCAGAATCCGGACTCGCCGGAAGCTGTTGCCACCGTCCCGGCTGAAAATCACAAATTCCACCGGCAGGCGGATGTTGTCCGCCACAGACCAGACAAGATTTTGCCCGTCGGCAGACATGGCTACCCACCCGGGGTTGACATTGGGCTGCTCGATCAGCCGCAGCTGCCGCTCCAGTGCGCCGCCGAGGGAAAAGGGCATGGCCAGGCGGCGGAAAGTACGGAAGCCGTCCTCCGTGCGAATCAGGCCGCCCTTTGTAGAGCCCTTCCAGTTGCCCCGGGCGGCGATCACCGCAAGATCGCTGTTTTGATCCGACAGGGCGGCATTGATGCAGGTGATATACCGGTTTCCCCGGTCATCGGCAAAGGAGTTTTCGCAGGGGCGATCCAGCTGCCGGAAGGCAAAGCCACCCAGATCCCCCAGAATGTCCACCACCTGCACCGCACCGGACAGGGGGGCATAAACATTCAGATGTACCGTTTCCTCCAGCCCATCGCACAGATCGTGATATCCGGGTTCCTGAGACAGCAGCCGATCCGCCGTGAACACCCCCGTGCCAGAATTGAACCAGAGCCGGTTCGGGTCAAAGGGGTCAAGCTTGACATCGCTGATCCAGTGCAGCAGACTGACACCGCCATTGTAGCAGGGCTTCATGTAGGGCGCGCGGAAGCGGATGCCGCCAACTTCCAGCCCGTCCAGACTGATGCGCCAGTGGCTGCCGTGATCTTCGGAGAGATAAATGGTCTCCGGATGCTCCTTTTCCCGGCAGAGGGTGCTGCACACCAGCAGACCCGGCCGGGCCGCGCAGCTGCTGATGCCGCCAAAGCCGTAGTTGCACCACTGCCCGCCCTCGGGGGTGATATCGTCAAAGCCGGCAATGCGCCCGTCCCGGAAGAAGTAGCGCACCACCCGCCCGCCGATCACATCGCCGGTGTCGCAGCTGTAGCCCAGCGGCACGATGTAGTTCCAGCGGCCGGTGCAGTTCATGGTCACATACAGGTAGGTGCCGTCGAAATCATAGCGGGAGGCGACCAGATTGTTCATTTTGCTGTCGGGAATTTCAACGTTTTCCGGCATGGTGAGCTTTTCCCAGCTATTTCCCCGGTCGTAGGAGACGTACAGACTGTGCCCCCGGTGCCGGTCGTCCGGCCGGGAGGTGTAGCCGGCGGTTCCGGCCACCAGAATGCCCTCGTCCGGGCTGACCCAGATAAAGGTGGTGTAATCCTCCGGCAGGGGGAGCTTCTGCCAGCTGCCGCCCCGGTTTTCCGTGCGCCACAGGCCGCTCAGCTGGCTGGCGTAGTACAGCACCCGGCTGTCGGCGGAGCTGACCACCAGCCGCGCGCCGGTGCCCCGGCCGCTCCAGTTGCCGTGAATCGGCATGGGCATGGGAAAATGCTGAAAGCTTTCGCCCCGATCCCGGGAGACGCTCAGCCTTCCTTCCGGCGTGCCGTCCGCTCCGCTGACAATGTATAAAAGCTGTGGATCCCGGGGATCCAGCGCCAGCGCGGAGGGGAAAGCCTCCGCCGGATCCTGTGCGGTCACATGGTCGCTCAGGCTGACCCAGCGCCGGGCGGCGCAGTCAAAGCGGTATGTGCCGCCGATATCCGTGCGGGCGTAGAGAAGATCCGGCTGCCCGGGATGGAGCGCGAAGCCCGTGACATAACCACCGCCGGGAATGGGAATGTTGCGGTAGGTGCAGCTGATCTGCTGGATCATGGTATTCCCTCCGTTCCGAAAGTCCGCCTCCGGCCCCGCAGGCGGGCGGACTTACACCATTTTCCCTATCATAACACAGGATGCGCCCGGGGAAAAGGGGTATTTTTTGCATTTCCATACCCGAAAAATGGAGCCTTTTCATGCACAACGCCGAACTGTGGCCGCCCCGGCTCCCCGGCATTGACAAGGGGCGGGGCAATGGCTATAATATGGACAATGTTTCCGATCTGTGAAGAAGGAGCTGGGGTCTGTCCGGCGCAGAGGCTGCGCATGGCAAACCGGCACCGGAGACGGTGGGAGCGCCGGCGGCGAAGGGGTTTGCGTATGCCGCTCAAGCACTCCGGCACCGTCCAGGGTCAGCAGGGGCTGACGCACGCTTTTTCAGAAGACGGTATATCGACTGAAAGAGAGTGAAACAAACATGGCAAAAATTCGCGAATTCCTCAAGCGGAAGGATATCAGCCTTTCCGCAAAGCGCTACGGGATCGATGCCCTCGGCGCAATGGCGCAGGGACTGTTCTGTACCCTGCTGGTGGGCACCATTCTCAACACCCTGGGCAAGCAACTGAACATCGCCTTCCTGAACGCCATACTGGTGGATCTGGGGGGCGGCAAGGGTACCATCGGAGATCTGGCCAGCGCAATGGTGGGCCCCGGCATTGCCGTGGCCATCGGCATGGCGCTCAAAGCGCCGGGACTGGTGCTGTTTTCCCTGATTCCCGTGGGCTACACGGCCAATGCCATCGGCGGCGCGGGCGGCCCGCTGGCGGTGTACTTTGTGGCGATCATCGCCTGCGAGTTCGGCAAGCTTGTCTCCAAGGAGACAAAAATCGACATTCTGGTGACCCCCATCGTCACCATTCTGGTGGGTGCCGGGATGGCGTGGCTGGTGGCCGAGCCTATCGGGCATGGCGCACGGGCCGTGGGACAGGCTATCATGTGGGCCACGGAGCTGCAGCCGCTGCTGATGGGAATCGTAGTCTCCGTGCTGGTGGGCGTTGCCCTGACGCTGCCCATTTCATCCGCGGCCATCTGTGCCTCCTTCGGCCTTGCGGGACTGGCCGGCGGCGCGGCCGTGGCCGGCTGCTGCGCCCAGATGGTGGGCTTTGCCGTCATGAGCTTCCGTGAGAACCGCTGGGGCGGTCTGGTGGCACAGGGAATCGGCACCAGTATGCTGCAAATGCCCAATATTGTGAAAAATCCCCGTATCTGGATCCCGCCTACGCTGGCCTCGGCCATCACCGGCCCGCTGGCCACCTGCCTGTTCCGGCTGGAAATGAACGGCGATCCGGTGTCCTCCGGCATGGGCACCTGCGGCCTGGTGGGCCAGATCGGCGTGTACACCGGCTGGGTGCGGACGGGCCACACCATCACCGCCATGGACTGGATCGCACTGGCGCTGATCTGCTTCATCCTCCCCGCTGTCCTGACATGGCTGATCAGCCTCCCCCTGCGCAAATGGGGCTGGATCAAAGAAAACGACCTGAAACTGGAACTGTGACGCAATCCGATTTTCAAAAGGAGCAATTGCATTGGAAGAATGTATCGTTTACAGGTGGCATGGAGAGCCGCCGCAGCTGCATAGTGCGCAGTGGGAGCAGGTGCGATCGTTACCGATCAACCGTATCCCGTGGCCGGGATACGCGGAACATATCCACACCTTTGTCAGGCTGGCGCTGACGGATACAGGAATCGTGGCGCGATTTGAAACCGATGAAAACCCCCTGCTGGCGCAGAAAAATCAGCCACACAGCATGGTATGCCAGGACAGCTGCATGGAGTTTTTCTTCCGTAGCGAGCAGTCGATGCGTTATGTAAACATCGAGATCAATCCCATCGGCACAATTTACGCCGATTTTGACCACCAGCCCCTGCCCCTGGACGCGGCGATGCTGCATCTTGAGAGCCGGATCACGCCGCAGAAGTGGTACTTACAGTATGAGGTTCCGTTTTCTCTGTTGGAGGAATGCTTCGGCCATATTGGAAACTGTCTGTACGCGAATTTCTACAAATGTGGTGATTTGACGGAGCATCCCCACTATTTCTGCTGGAATGAGATTGATGGCAGCCGTTTCAGCTTCCACCAGCCGGAGAATTTCGGCAAACTGATCCTGTGCCGGGAGCAGTAAGATAAAGTCAAACGCCGCAGCGGTTTTCGCTGCGGCGTTTTGTGTCTTCTCAACCGAACAGGAACCAGATGAACAGGTAGGCCGGGATGATGGCGGCGAGGGTGAAGGGAATGCCGATCCGGAAGAAATCGGCGTTTTTGACCTCGTAGCCCTCCTTGCGCAGGATGCCAATGCCGGTGATATTGGCCGAAGCGCCGATGGGGGTGCAGTTGCCGCCCAGCGTGGCACCGGACAGCAGGCCGAAATACATCACCGTGGGGTCGCAGCCCATCTCGGTGGCCAGACTGGCGATCACCGGAATCATGGTCGCCACATAGGGAATGTTGTCGATAAAGGCGGAGATCAGCACGGAAGCCCACACGATGATGGTGTACATCAGAAACAGGTTGCCACCGCCAAGCTTGGCCAGCGTGCCGGCCAGCGCATCGATCACGCCCATGTTGGAAATGCCGCCGATCATCAGGAACAGTCCCACCAGCAGCCCGATGGTCTCAAAATCAATGGCCTTCAGCGGCTCCAGCACAGCGGCAAACTCACGCCGGCGCACCCAGTTGTACACCAGTCCGATCACCAGCAGGGCGCAGCAGATCAGACCGTTGGTGGTGGCGGGTTTGCTGGGCAGGAAGGACGCGGCGATCAGCAGCACGATAGTGCCCACCAGCAGCACGGTCGGCACATAATCCGTCACCTGCGTGCGTGCGGCGGCTGTGGGGATGGGCTTCTTTTCATGCCGGAAGAGGAAGGCGAGGATGAGCGCCGACAGCACGGCTCCCAGCTCCACGGCGAAGAACATGCCCGGCTTTCCGTCGTAGACAAAAAAGTCCAGAAAGCTCATATCCAGCGCAGAGCCCAGCATAATGGCGGTGGTATCGCCCACCAGCGTGGCAGCGCCCTGCAAATTGGAGCTGACGGCAACGGCAATGAGGAAGGGAACGGGATTGGTGTCCAGCTTTTTGCAGATGGCCAGCGCCACCGGCGCAACCATCAGCACCGTGGCCACATTGTCCACGAAAGCGGAAATGAGCCCGGCGAACAGGGAAAGGGCCACGGCGGCGATCTGCACATTGGGTACCCGTTCCATGATCAGATCCGCCAGCAAAGCGGGCATTTTGCTCTCGATAAACAGAGCCACAAGACCCATGGTGCCCATGATCATCAGCAGGACGTTGAAATCCAGATTGGGCAGAATCTGATCGACCGGCAGCATACCGGTGAGGATGAAAATAGCGGCAGAGGCCAGCGCGATATAGGGGCGGTATTTGCTGAAGGTCAGCATCAGCACATAGGTCGCGGCAAACAGAATGATAGCAGGCAGCATAGTGAGTTCCTTTCGGTTTATGATTATGGATGATAGCACGAAAACGGTAAAGATGGAGCTAAGACATCAGCCATCCTGCATGCGGTAGCCGACACCCAGCTCGTTGAGAATGTAGCGATTGTCCCCGGGTCGGCAGCCAAGCTTGCGGCGGATGTTGGCCATGTTGACCTGCAGCTTTTTGGTGCTGCCCTCGTCCGTATGGCCCCAGATGGCACTGATGATGGCGCAGTAGGTCATGACCTTGCCGGTATGAACAGACAGCAGGGCCAGAATGTTGTACTCCGTCTGGGTCAGGCGAACCTCCTGCCCGCCCACACTGACCAGCCGGCGGTCATAGTCGATCAGCAGATCCTGCAACCGGAAAACCCCACCGGGGGCGGCACTGAGCCCCTGGGCGCTGCGGCGGCTACGCAGAGCGGCCCGCACCCGGGCCATCAGTTCGGCAATGCCGAAGGGCTTGGTCACATAGTCGTTGGCACCCAGATCCAGCGCTTTCACCTTGTCCCGCTCCAGGGCCCGGGCAGACAGCACCAAAATGGGCACAGAACCGGTCTGGCGCACAGCCCGGATCAGCTCCAGACCGTCCTGATCCGGCAGCTCCAGATCCAGAATGATCAGATCCGGCATGTGGGAGGCGGCCATCAGCATACCCTGCCGGCAGGTCGCGGCGCAAAGCACCTGAAAGTCATTGGCTTCCAGCGCGGTTTTGACGAAGCTGCATATATTGCTGTCGTCCTCCACAATGAGGATCTTATAGCGGTTGCTGTTCATGGGAGTCCTCCATTTCGAGCTGGAAAGTGAATTGCGCCCCGTGCGGGCGCAGATTTTCCGCCCGGATCCGGCCGCCGTGTGCCTGCACAATGGCCGCGCAGACGCTCAGCCCAATGCCCATGCTGCGCCGGCGACCGTCTGCCGGAAGCTGCGCCGGGGGCAGATGGCCGACAAAAAGCCGTTCCAGCCGTTCCGGGGCAATGCCGCAGCCGTCATCGGAGACGGAGAACACGGCCGTGCCGTTCTCGCAGCGAACCTGCAGCCGCAGCATCGTCATGCCCCGGGCGTGGATGACCGCGTTTTCAATCAGGTTCAGCAGTACCTGCTCCATGAGCATGGGATCCATGGCGATGGTGATAAATTCCTCTGGAATGTCCACCTGAATGGGAAGCTCCGGCCAGCGCTTGCGGGCTTTCACCAGAACGGTGTCGATCAGCTCCTCCAGCACCGTGGGGGTTTTGGTCAGGCAGACTCCATCGCCATCGATGCGGGTGATGGAGAGAAGGTTTTCCACCATGTGGGTCAGCCATTCGGAGTCGGCCCGAACCTCCCGCAGCAGCTTCAGCTGCTGCTCCCGGGTCAGACTGTCGTAGTTTTCAATCACAGTGGAGCAGGCACCGTAAATGGAGGTCAGGGGGGTGCGCAGATCGTGGGAGATGGCCCGCAGCAGGTCAGAGAGCAACCGCTCCCGCTCGGCCTCCGCCTTGATTTTCTGCTGGTGTTTGAGCTGGGTGGTCAGGGTACCGGTCAGGGTGGAGACGATCAGCATCACAATTGCGCTGCTGACGCATTCGGGGCTGATCAGGTCAAAGGCGTAATAGGGGTAGGTAAAGGCGTAATTGACGGCCAGCACACTCAGCAGAGAGGAGATAATGCCGAAAACGTACCCCTCCGTCCGCCACGCAACGAGAAATACCCCCAGCACGAAGATCATGGGAACCAGTGTGCGGGTGTTGAACCAGTGCTGCAGCAGCATGTTGGTCAGGAAGGTGAGCGCCAGCACCGCGGCGGAAAAGGCGGCATCGCGCAGATATCGCTTTTTCATATATCCTCCGTGTTTTGCCCGCGTGGGAGCAGAATACCCAATTTAACTACAGTATATCACCTTTTTCCCCATTCGGCAACCTGCGAATGGGGATTTTTGCAAAAATCGGAAAAGAAACGGAGAGCTCCGGGGGGAACTCTCCGTTTTTGGGGTCAATTACTCCTGCTCGGGCTCGGAGACGGGCTCCTGCTCAGTCAGACGGGAGGCGGGGGTGATACCGGGCTGGAAATCCCGGTAGGCCATCATGCCGGAACCGGCGGGGATCAGCTTACCGATCAGCACGTTCTCCTTCAGACCCACGAGGTGGTCAACCTTGCCCTTGATGGCGGCATCGGTCAGAACCTTGGTGGTCTCCTGGAAGGAGG
>CAYSJX010000013.1:0-19010 GCA_964431445.1 uncultured Oscillospiraceae bacterium
ATATCATATCTTTTTCTTTTCACCAATTTGGTTCACATCTATTTACACCGCAGAGGGAAATATTGAATAATTCCAAGAAAGAGCTTGCAAACTGGGGGGCAGATGGGGTATAATGATTATAACTGTGTCAACTTTATGACCCGGAATAGCAGTATTTACAAAGAGGGATTACCAATGAAAAGGTTTATGGCATTGCTGCTGGCGATCGTGCTGGTCTGTCAGGCAGCACCGGTATGGACGATTGCGGCGGAAGCCGGTGATAATGGCTCCATCATCAAAAAGCTGGAAAATGTGCTGGGAAATTTCGATCTGACGAAATATTTCGACAGCTCCACCGTATATCGTCTGCCGGATGGCATCGCGGACGATGATGAGATATCCGTGATCATTTCGCTAGATACCGCCACGGTGCTCGATGCCTATGAGGCCACGGATAAAACCATGAGCCTCGGCGCTTTCGCCCAGAGCGATGGCGCGGCGCAGGCCGTGCGGGATACCATTGCGGCCCAGACGGAGAAAATTCTGGCCGGGCTGGATAAAAAGGGCGTTTCCTACCGGCTGGGCGACAGCTACGATACGGTGCTGGCTGGCTTTGCCCTGACCATCCGGGCGGCGGACTTTGAAAGCACCTGCCGCGCCCTGCCCAAAACGGCCCGGGCCATTCTTGGCGAGCAGTACCACGCCGCCGAGACCAGTCTCGTGGAGAATACCGTCAGCATCAATGCCACCACCGGCATCTTTGACGGCTCCCAGTCCGGCTTCGATGGCTCCGGCATGGTGGTGGCCGTGCTGGACACGGGCATTGACTACAATCACACCGCCTTCTCCACCGACAATTTCACCTCCAGCCGTCTGGCAATGACCTATCAGCAGCTGGGCGGCCTGCTGGGGCAGACCACGGCGGCGAAGCTGCTGCCGGGACTGACGGCGGACAATGTGTACATCAGTGAAAAAATCCCCTTCGGCTTTGACTATGCCGATGGCGATACCGACCCCTACTCCACCCACAACGATCACGGCACCCATGTTTCCGGTGTCATCGCCGGAAAGGACGATACCATCACCGGCGTGGCGCCCAATGCTCAGATCGTCTCCATGAAGATTTTCTCCGACACCCAGGATACGGCGAAATCCGAGTGGATCCTCTCCGCGCTGGAAGACTGTGTGGTTCTGGGGGTGGATGTGATCAACATGTCCCTGGGCACCTCCTGCGGTTTCAGCCGCCAGTCGGACGAGGAGGCCATCAACGGCGTTTATGACCGGATCCGGGACGCGGGCATCAGTCTGGTGGCCGCCGCCTCCAACAGCTACAGCTCTGCCTACGGCTCCGAGGCCAACGGCAACCTGGGCCTGACCGCCAACCCCGATACCGGCACGGTCGGCTCTCCCTCCACCTATGACAGCGCGTTTTCCGTTGCCTCCATCAGCGGCACGAAGACACCGTACCTGCTGTATCAGGATACCATTGTCTATTTTGTGGAAGCCACCAACGGCGCCAGCGAGGAAAAGAATTTCTGCGCCGAGCTTCTGGGCGATCAGCAGGAAATGACCCTGGAATATGTGCTGATCCCCGGTGCGGGCCGTACGGCGGACTACAGCGGGCTGGATGTGAAGGGCAAGCTGGTGCTGGTGCGCCGTGGATCCAACACCTTTGAAGAGAAGGCAATCATCGCCCAGCAGCAGGGAGCGGCGGGTATCATTATCTATAATAATGTATCCGGCGAGATCAAAATGAACGTGGCGGATGCCCGGATTCCCGTCTGCTCCATTTCTCAGACGGACGGCGGCATGCTGGCGCAGGCGGGCAGCGGAAAACTGACAATCAGCGTCAGCCAGACCTCCGGCCCCTTCATTTCCGATTTCTCCTCCTGGGGCCCCACCCCCAGTCTGGGAATCAAGCCGGAAATCACGGCCCATGGCGGCAACATTCTCTCCGCAATTACCGGCGGCGGGTATGACAGAATGTCCGGCACCTCCATGGCCTGCCCGAATCTGGCGGGTCTTGTGGTGCTGCTCAAGCAGTATGTCACCCAGACCTATCCCGAGCTGGCGCAGGATAACCGTGCCGTCACGGCTATGATCTATCAGCTGCTTATGTCCACGGCGGATATCGCCCTGAACAAAAACGGCCTGCCCTATGCCGTGCGCAAGCAGGGCGCAGGTCTGGCCAATCTGGCCAGTGCCCTGCATACCACAGGCTATATCACCACTCTGGCCGCCGATGGCAGCATCATGGACAAAACCAAGCTGGAGCTGGGAGACGATGCGGACAAAACCGGCGTGTATACCATGACCTTCCAGTTGCACAACATCGGCACCGGCAGCCTGAGCTATGATGTGGGCGGCTATGTCATGACCGAGGGTGTCAGTGATACCAAGACCAATTCCGGCAAAACCACCGTCACGGAGGAAAGCTATCTCCTGCCCGGGGCGAAGCTGGAGCTGACGCAGGTCTCCGGCGGCACCGCCAAGGGCAACCGGGTCACCGTGGAGGCCGGGCAGACTGCCACTGTCACCGTGACCGTTACCCTCAGCGACAGCGACCGGGAATATCTGGATACCTCCTTCGAAAACGGCATGTATGTGGAGGGCTTTGTGACCCTGACCGCCGCGGCCGGTACCGAGATCGACCTGAGCGTGCCCTACCTTGCCTTCTACGGCGATTGGGAACAGGCGCCCCTGTTCGATCTGGACTATTTTGAGACCGATGCCGACGAGAAGGATAACTCCATTGCCCAGGAAGACAAGCTGCTGCCCGATGCCTACGCCACCCGCCCCATCGGTGGTGTGATGCAGGACTATATCGGCTACCTCGGCTCCTACTATTTCACCCAGAACCCCAAGGATATGACCATTTCCGCCAAGCGGGAATACAGCGCCCTGTCCAATCAGGAGGGCACGGTTCACAGCCTGCGCTATGTGTGGGCGGGTCTGCTGCGCAGCGCGGCCCGGGTGGACACGGTGATCACCAACGACGCCACCGGCGAGGTGGTCTTCGAGACCACGGCGAAGGATGTCCGCAAATCCTTCGGAGAGGGCGGCAGCATTTATCCGTCCAGCGTGGAGATCGGCTTTGATCTGTTTGACTACGATCTGCCCAACAACACGGAGCTGACCGTCTCCCTGACGGCTTATCTGGACTACGGCGAGGATGGCGGCGTGGATACCAACCGCAAAAACACCTTCACCTTCCCCCTGACCGTGGACTTTGAGGCTCCCGTGGTGCAGAATGTCCGCTACTACTATGAGTACGACAAGACTCTGAAGAAAAACAGGCTCTATGCCGATGTGGATATTTACGATAACCACTACGCCATGTCCTCCCAGCTGGGCTACATCACCGAGACGCAGGATGAAAACGGCGATCCGGCCATGGAAATTGTCACCTTCGACAATTACCTCACCCCCATCTATTCCCAGCGCAACAGCACCACCACCGTCACCTATGAGCTGACGGACTACATCTATGAAATGAAGGAGCAGGCCTCCACCGGCAACAGCTTTGTGCTGACGCTGTATGACTATGCTCTCAACTATGCCACCTATGAGATCGACCTGCCGGATCAGATCGAGTCCTTCTCTCTGGGCGAAATGGCTGATGGCCTGACCCTGAGCCTGAACGAGGTCTACACCATGGAGCCGGAGGTAGAGCCGGTGAGCCAGTGGAGCGAGTTTTTGAAGGTCGTCTCCTCCCGTCCCGGCGTGGTGCGGGTGGTCAACAACAAGCTGGTGGCCGTGGGCCGCGGCAAGGCGGTCATTCGGGTGGAAAGCCCCATGACCGGCAAGAGCACCACCTTCCCCGTGACCGTACTGGGCGAAGGGGACGAGGGATATGTGGCCTATGACCAGCCCGTGGCCGATGTGTTCAACCTGAAGGGCTACTACACCCTCAAAGCCTACTATATGCTCGACAACGCTGACCGTGATATCGGCAGCGCCGGCTCCACCAATTTCTTCGGCGGGAACTATTCGCTTTCCATGTACCCGTCGGAGTCCGTGGGCGTGCAGCTGACGCTGGCTTCCTACTTTCCCGATGATACGAAGATTGTGCTGGAAAGCAGCAACGAGTCCATTGTCAAAACCGATGGCAGCGGCATCATCACCGCAGTGGCGGAGGGCTATGCCAGTGTCACCGTGCGGTTGACACTGGATGGGAAGAACACCTATTACTCCGAAACCGTGTCCATCGAGGTCAAGAATCCCTACCTGACCACCGGCCCCAGCCTGACCCACTATTTCGGCAACGGCGGCCTCGTCACCATTCCGGAGGATCTTTCCCTGACCCAGATCGGAGATTTCGCCTTCGCCAACTTTGAATACATCGACAAAACCCAGCAGGAGCTGGATGAGGACGACAAGGAAAGCACCAAGCAGTGGTTCATCGGAGACAGCTCCATCACCAAGGTCATCATCCCCGAGGGCGTGGAGAAGATCGGGGCCTATGCCTTTGCCAATCTGACCGCCCTGACGGAGGTCGTGCTGCCGTCCACCCTGACGGCCATCGAGTACGGTGCCTTCTACGGCTGTACCGCACTGGAAAAGCTGACCTTCAGCGGGGAAAACAATCTGAAAATCATCAACCGCAACGCCTTTGAAAACTGCGCCCTCAGCGGAACACTGGAGCTGGGCTCGGTGTGCATCATTTCCGATTACGCCTTTGCCAACAACCAGAAGCTGACAGGCCTTGTCACCGGGGAGTCGCTGATCTCCATCGGCTCCTACGCCTTTGCCGCCTGCGGCAGCCTCGCGGATGTTACCATCACCGCCGGCCGGGTCAAATACGGCACCTACGCCTTCACCGGCTGCAAGGCGCTGCAGGATTTCACCGTCTATTCCGTGGTGTTGCCGGAGGGCATGTTCTACGAGTGCGAGAACCTGACCTCGGTCACGCTGGGGGCCGAAGTGGCGGACGTGGGCGAATTTGCCTTCCGGGATACCGCCGTTTCCACCATCACGGTGGCGGCGGGG
Organism: uncultured Oscillospiraceae bacterium; assembly: GCA_964431445.1. GTDB lineage: Bacteria > Bacillota > Clostridia > Oscillospirales > Oscillospiraceae > Faecousia. Next base: position 4,969 of record CAYSJX010000013.1, read on the forward strand.
AACAAGACCTACCTTGTCCAGAGCGGGCCCTGCCTGCTCAGCGCGGACGGCAGCACCCTGTGCGCCGTGGCACCGTCCGTCACCGGCACCTTTGACGACACGCTTCTGGACGGTCATACCGTTACGGCGCTGGGAGACGGCGCGTTCTCCCATAACCGGGCCATCACCGCCGTTTCTCTGCCGCGCGTCACAGTCGTGGGGGATTACGCCTTCGGCTCGGCCAGGCAGCTGCGGCAGGTGGAGCTGGGCACGCTGGAAAAGATCGGTGACTACGCCTTCTATGAGACGGGCATCACCACCCTTCCCGCCTTCACCGCCCAGACGCAGATGGGCAGCTATGCCTTTGCCTTCTCCATGATCACGGAGGTTCGTGTGCCGGCGCATATGCAGGTGCCCGAGGGAGCCTTCAGCGAGTGCGCCGCCCTGACCACCGTGGTGGTGGGCGATGGGGCCACGCTGGGGCTGTACGCCTTCGGCATGAATAAGGACGATGTTTTCTCCGTCCACAGCTACGACGAAAATGGCAAAAAATATTTCTATTACGATTTCGCCACCGCCCTGACTGATGTGACCATCGGTAGCGATGTGACCATCGGGGAGCGGGCCTTCGCCTGCGCCGCCTCCCTGGAGCGGGTCACGCTGGGCGACAACGCGAAAATCGATCGCATGGCCTTCTACAATTGCCGCTCTCTGGCGGAAATTGACCTGTCCGGGGTGCAGTCCATCGGAGAATATGCCTTCTCCGGCGATGTGTACTATGTCTGTCAGGACGAGAATATGGCCACCGCCGCCGTTTCCGCCGATGGCTATTACATCTACACCTATTTCTCCCCGGCCCTGACGCAGGTCAGCCTCCATGCCGCTACACAGCTGGACGGCTATGCCTTTGCCTACTGCCGGAGCCTGAACCGGGTGGAGCTTGGCGCGGCTGTCATCGAGCTGAAGCCCTACACCTTCGCCGGCTGCGCCGCCCTGACGGAGCTGAATCTGTCCGGGGTGAAGACCATCGGGGAATATGCCCTGATGGAGACGGCGCTGACGAGTGCGGATCTGTCCGCCGCCGAGCAGGTTGGGCAGTACGCCTTTGTGGACAACAAAAAGCTGGAGAGCGTGAAGCTCAATGCCCAGGGCAGTGTCATCGAAGAGGGCGCTTTTGCCAACGACGATGCCCTGACCGAGGTTGAAAACCTCCAGACCGTGACCGAAATCGGAGACTGGGCCTTTGCCCTGACGGGCCTGACAAAGGCCGATCTGTCCGCTGCCCAGTCCATCGGCAAGCAGGCGTTCCTGAAAGAGGAACTGACCGATTTTGAAGTGACTTTGGGCGAGCATCTGCAAACGCTGGGGGACAACCCCTTCGCCATGTGCCGTCTGGCCCCCTTCACCCGGGCGGGCACCACACAGCTGAACGGCCGGGAACAGACGGTGCAGCTGCTGGATTTTGCCATCAGTGACACCGTGCAGGTCATGGACGGCTCTCTGTACGCCGCCGTGCCCAATGGCTGGGTGCTGATCACCTATACCGGCAGCAATGTCCGGGATGTGAAGGTGCCGGAGGATACGGTGCGTATCGCCTCCATGGCTTTCGCCGGAAGCGATGTGCAGATGATTACCCTGCCCAACACCCTGTCCGCCATCGGCCACAAGGCGTTCTATGACTGCCGGGCACTGCATACCGTCATTTTCGGCAGCCACACCGCCCCCGTGCTGGAGGAGGAGTTCGACGCCACATGGTTTGACAATATGGAGCATATCCCCGGCGCGGGCGACTATGGCACCTACACCGATTACACCGGCGAGCAGGTGCAGATCATCGGCATGGGTCTGGTGCCCTACTACATGTGGAACATCACCGGCGGGCTGTACTCCAATGTCTACTATGGCGCCAGCTTTGTGGACTATGTGGGCTATGTGCAGCAGAAGCTTCTGATGATCCGGCCGGAAAACGGCCAGGGCTATGACAGCTTCGTGCTGGCGCAGTATTTTGACCGGGTGGTGGATGGCCCCACCGCCCCGGATGATATCACCATGGCGGCCATCCGTGCCATTGCGGCCATCCCGGAGCGGGTGGTTTACGCGGATCGGGCTCTGGTGGAAGCGGCCCGGGCGGCCTATGACCGGATCGCCACACTGCCCCAGCAGGCGCTGGTTGGCAACTATGCCGACCTCGTCACGGCGGAGCAGCGCATTCTGGCCCTGACACCGGAGGAGCCGGTGCCGGAGCAGCCGACGGTGGAGGACAAGCCCTTCCCGTGGGTGACCGTCTGCGTTGGCAGCGGCATTGTGCTGGCGGCGGCTGCGCTGCTGGTGGTGTTCCGCAATCCGCTCAAGACCCGGCTTCGCCGGAAAAACCGGCAGGAAACACCCTGCGTGGAAGAGGAAAACCATGATGAACAGGATGATTAAACCGGCGCTGCTGCTTCTGGCTCTGCTGCTGGCAGTCGCACTGGGCGGCTGCGCACAGGAGCGCGACGCCTATGAAGAAAATGATATGCTGGGCTACAGCATTTCCGTCCGCTTCGATGCCAACGGCGGCAGCTTTGGCACCAATACCTCGGTGATCGTGGACTCTTTCAAGCCCGATCAGCTGCCCCGCAGCGAGGATGGCCGGCTACAGCTGGCCCTGCTGGCACCGGACGATGCCGCCCGCGGCAACAGCAACGCCTTCACCGCCACAAAAAGCGGCTGCTTTCTGGCCGGGTGGTACGCCGGGCGCACCGAGGAGCAGGATGAAAACGGCGAAACCGTCTACCGCTACACGGATCCCTGGGATTTTTCCGGCGATACCCTGCTTTTAAGCGCAGACCAGACCTATTCCTCTCAGGAGCCGGTGCTGGTGCTGTATGCCGTGTGGGTGCCGCTGTTCCGGGTGGAATTTTACGACCGGGCGGACGGCACGCTGCTGGATACCTACACCTGCGACCCGACCCAGGGCCAGACCCTGCAAATGCCCGCGTGGAGCGAGAAAACCGGCCGGCTGGACATGTACCACTTCCCACAGCTGGCGGAGCGCACCTTCACCGCCGCCTATTATGACGAGGCAGGCACCCAGATGGTCACGGGCACGAGCATTACCCACCCCGGCAGCGTGGATGCCCAGACCGGCACCGGCCGGGACGGCACATTGAAGCTGTATCTGGACTACCGGCAGGGGCAGTGGTTCCGCATCCACACGGCAGAGCAGTTTGTGCAGAATGCCAGCGTCACCGGCTGCTATGAGCTGTGCGCCGATCTGGACTTTACCGATCAGATCTGGCCCACCAGCTTCCTCTATGGCAGCTTCAGCGGCACCATTCAGGGCAACGGCCACACCATGGGCGGGATCCATGTGGCCCAGACCAACAATTCCAAGGTCAGTGCCGGCCTGTTCGGCTCCCTGACCGGGGAGGCCCGGCTGGAAGATGTGAGCTTTGCCGATGTGAGCCTGACACTGCGGGCCGGTACCCGCGTGGCGGGCGCCAGCTTCGGCCTGCTGGCCGGTGTCATTTCCGATGACGCGACACTGACAGGTGTTTCCATCCGGGATGGTGCCCTGTATATCGATTCCGGGTGCTATTTCGGCACATCGGATTATGCCATTGGTCTGATCTGCGGCATGGGCAATGCCGATGCCGTCACCGCCGAGACCATCCGCTGTGAGGCCACCGGCGCCGCGCCGGAGACCGTGCAGATCGAGATTTCCGGCAATCAGGTGACGGTACGGATCGTTACACCGTAAATTCTTTCCTCAGAAAAGGAGATATTTGTATGAAAAAAATCGGATTTCGTATGCTGTGCCTGCTGCTGAGCGTGGCGCTGGTGCTGTCCTTCACGGCCTGTAGCGGCAGTGGAAAGGCAGATGCCTTCGTCATCATGACGGAGCAGCTGGACGGCCTGTTCAACCCCTTCTTCTACACCGCCGCAGCCGATGGCACCATTGTGGGTATGACCCAGATCAGTATGCTGGGTGCCAATTATTCCAATGGCCAGATCAGTGTGGCCTACGGCGACAACGAGGCCGTGGTCACCAAGGATTATGACATTACGGAAAACCCCGATGGCACGGTGACCTACCGCTTCGTGCTGAAAAACGGCATCCAGTTCTCCGATGGTCACCCCCTGACCATGGAGGATGTGCTGTTTAACTACTATGTGTATCTGGACCCGGTCTACACCGGCTCCAACACCCTCTATAGCACCGATATTCTGGGTCTGAGCGCCTACCGCACCCAGACCATCAGCTCCGGCAGCGGCAGCGAGGATGAAAACATCTCCAGTCAGGCCGCCGCCCGGGCGAATGTGCGTCTGCTGGAGCTGATCAACCTGTTCAACGCCAGCCTGAAAGCCTCCGCCACCAAGGAAGTGGCCTATGCTGAGATGAAAAACGCCATTCTGGCCCACTCTCTCAGCTCCGGCTATAAGTCCGCCATTTCCAATCGTCCCGCCGATGTGACCAACCAGAACCTGCTCGACGATTACGACTATGCCCTCAAGCTCTTCCGGGAGGAGCTGCAGACCGACTATGTCAGCGCGCAGGAGTCCTACACCGAAGCGCCCTACAGCCAGCACAGCGAATTCCAGGATGAAGTGTTCTGCTTTATGTACAAGGAAGGCTATGTGGAAGTGGAGTACGCCGAGGGCGCGGACGGCCGGATCGACCGCACCCAGATCAAGAGCATGACCAAAGCCTACGCCGATACCGTCACCACAAAAGAGGCGGCCATCGACTATGTCTACAACGATAAGATCGCCCGGGAGCTGGATGTGATCCTGCTCTACTGGGCCACCGGCACTACCCTGACCACGGAATATACCGCCAAGGCCAAGGAGGTCATCCTCCACGAAAACGAGTCCGATGACGGCACACTGCGGGTGCAGAACATTTCCGGTATCGTCTCTCTGGGCCATACCGAGGCCGCCGGCAGCACCGTGACCATCAACGGCACCGATTATACCATCGCCTCCGCCCACAATGCCGACGGCACCGTGGCGAAGGAAAATGAGTACGATGTTTTGCAGATCACCATCGATGGCGTGGATCCCAAGGCCATCTGGAACTTCTCCATCACCATCGCCCCCCAGCACTATTACGGCGAAGGCAGCGCCGTTGGGGTGGATATTGCCAACAACCGCTTCGGCGTGGAGTACGCCAGCTATGACTTCATGACCAAGGTCATCCAGTCTCCCCGCAACATCAAGCTGCCCATGGGCGCAGGCGCCTACAAGGCCACCGATGTCCAGAACAGCGACAACCCCGATGAGAGCGGCTTCTACACCGACAATGTGGTCTATTTCAAGGCCAACGAGAAATTTGAGACCGTGGGCGCGCAGCTGAGCAACGCCAAAATCGGCAAGGTGCGCTATCAGATCGTCAGCGCGAACAATGCCATCGATGCTCTGAAAAACGGCAGCGTCCACTATATCTCCCCCCAGCTGACCACCGATAACTATCGCCAGCTGGAGGAGCTGAAGGCCAAGGGTATCAACACCCTCTCCACCGATCAGCTGGGCTACGGCTATATCGGTGTCAATGCGGCAAAAATTCCGGATCTGAACCTGCGCAAGGCTATTATGTGTGCCATGAATACCTCTCTGGCGCTGGACTATTACCGGGCCGGCACCGCCTCTCAGATCTACTGGCCCATGTCCAGAGTCAGCTGGGCCTACCCCACCGGGGCCGATGCCACCGATAACGGCCGGGATTATCCCCAAATCGGCACATGGAGCAAGGACTCCGCCATTACCAACATCGAAAAGTACATGCGTGAGGCCGGTGTCTCCGCCGGAGACAGCCAGCTGAAGGTGACCTTCACCATCGCCGGCTCCACCCTGACCGACCACCCCACCTACAAGGTATTCCGGGATGCCGCCGCCATGCTCAATGAGCTGGGCTGGCAGGTGGATGTGGTGTGCGACACCCAGGCGCTGACCAAGATCAACACCGGTTCTCTGGCGGTGTGGGCCGCCGCGTGGAGCTCCGCGCTGGATCCGGATCTGTATCAGGTCTATCACAAGGATTCCAGCGCCACCAGCACCCTGGCCTGGGGCTACAACTATATCAAGACCAGCGGCTCCAGCGAAGAGCTGCAGCTGCTCGACAAGCTCAGCGACCTGATCGATCAGGCCCGTGAGACCAACGATCAGTCCGTCCGTTCCGAGCTGTACAAGGATGCCATGGGCTACATCCTGGACCTGGCCATTGAGCTGCCGGTGTACCAGAGAAGCGTGCTGTATTCTTACAATGCCAAGGTCATTGACCCGGCCACCATCTCCTCGGAGGTCAACCCCTATTCCACTCCGCTGGATCGGATCTGGGAAATTGACTTCGTCAAATAACGATCGGAGCGCATATGGTTAAGTATGTATTGAAAAGACTGGCAATGTCGGTGCTGATTTTGCTGGGCGTTTCCCTGATTATCTATTTTCTGGTGCGGCTGATGCCCGTGGACTTTATCCAGAGCAAGATCGATGCCATCAATCAGGGGGGCGCCACCGTCAGCCAGGAGACGGTGGATGCCATGTACAAAATGTACGGGCTGGAGGATAACAGCTTCATGGGCATTCTCTCCGGCTATGGCAGCTGGCTGGCCGCCCTGTGCCGGTTCGATCTGGGCACCAGCTTTGTCTACGGTCTGCCGGTGTCGGAGGTCATTTTCAGCCACATGGGCATTTCCTTCGCCATCTCCTTGATCGCCACCATCTTTGAGTTCATGATCGCCATCCCGCTGGGCATTACCGCCGCCACCCATCAGTACAGCCTGCGTGATTACGTTGTCACCATCCTCGTGATGGTGGGGCTGTCGCTGCCGTCGTTTTTCTTCGGCAATGTGCTCAAGGGCTTTTTCGCCACCTGCTTCGGCCTGCCTACCTCGGGTCTGGTGGATGCCAACTATTCCTATACCGGCCTGGCCCTGCTGGGGGACTACGCACGCCATGTTTTCGTGCCTATTCTGACCATCGTCATTCTGAGCATCGGCAGCCGGATGCGCATGACCCGCACCAACATGCTGGAAGTCATGAACTCCGATTATATCCGCACCGCCCGGGCCAAGGGCTGCAAGGAGAGCGTTGTGGTCAACCGCCACGCCTTCCGCAACACCCTGATCCCGCTGGTGACCTCGCTGGCCGGGCTGCTGCCGTCCCTGTTTTCCGGTGCCATCATCACCGAGCAGGTCTTTGACCTGCCCGGCATCGGCAACAAGGCCCTTGATGCCATGAACCGGGGCGATATTCCCTTCATCATGGGCTACAATATGTTTCTGGCGCTGCTGAGCGTGCTGGGGGTACTGCTGGCGGATCTGATGTATGGTCTGGTAGACCCCCGGGTCAAGCTGGAGTAAGGAGGAAGCCATGGACGAGCAATTGCAAACCTCTGCCGCTCCGGCGCAGGAAGAGACACCGCTGGATCAGAATGTGCGCCTGATGTCCCCCACCCGGATGGTGGTGCGCCGCTTCTTCCGCTCCCGGCTGAGCATCGTGGGGCTGATTATGGTGATCGGCCTGTTCCTGTTCAGTTTTCTGGGACCGGTGGTGTACACCCGCTGGGGCGAGACGGAGCTGGACGAGAGCGGCAGGTATGAATACGCCGTCGCGGAAACCACCTACACCGTCAACGGCCAGAGCTATACCCTGCGGCAGGTCACGGAAAAGTACCTGAAAGACAATTTTCTGGCAGCCCCCTCCCGGGATCACATTCTGGGCACCGACAATGAGGGCTATGATATTTTCGTCCGGCTGATGTACGGCGGGCGGATCTCCCTGATCGTCAGCTTCCTGGCGGTGTTTCTCATCACCGCCTTCGGCATTGTGCTGGGGGGTCTGGCCGGGTATTTCGGCGGCTGGGTGGACAATGTAATCATGCGCATTTGCGATGTGCTGATCTGTCTGCCGGGCATTCCCATTCTGCTGATCATCAGCACCATTCTGGACGCTTCCGATATCGATGCCCGCTACCGCATTTATCTGATGATGATCTATCTGACCTTCATCTCATGGCCCGGCACGGCCCGGCTGGTGCGGGGGCAGATCCTGTCCCTGCGGGAGCAGGAGTATATGCTGGCGGCGGAGGCCATGGGCTATTCCACCGGGCGCAAGATCTTCCGGCACCTGATCCCCAATGTCATGCCCCAGCTGATTGTGCAGATGAGTCTGAGCCTTGGCAGCATGATCATTTACGAGGCCACCCTGTCCTACCTGAATCTGGGTGTGAAGGCCCCCTATGCCGCATGGGGCACCATGATCAACATCATCTCCACCAATCAGGATATCCTGTATAACCACCTGAATGTGTGGGTTCCGGCGGGTGTGTGCATCGTCATCGCGGTACTGGGCTTCAACTTCATCGGAGACGGCCTGCGGGACGCACTGGATCCCAAGGCGAGGAGATAGACCATGAAAAAGAAATCCAACAGCCATTACCTGACCGGGCGGGAGGTTCGGGCCATCGCCCGGGAAAACGCCCGCGCGGTTCGCGCGCTGGAGGCGTACAAAAACCGCAAAGCGGACGAGTCGGAATATACAGCGCAAATGCGTGACGAGGGGAACATTCTGGAAATCGAAGATCTGCACACCTTCTTCTTTACGGAGCAGGGGGTGGTCAAAGCAGTCAACGGTGTCTCCTTCGAGGTGCCCCGGCACGCGACCGTGGGAATCGTGGGAGAGTCCGGCTGCGGCAAATCCGTCACAAGCATGTCCGTCATGCGGCTGGTGCAGGGCCCGCAGGGGCAGATCTGCTCCGGCGAGATCCGTTTTCAGGCCAAAACCGGCTGCTATGACATTGCGAAAATGCCCATGCGGGATATTCATCGCATCCGTGGCAGCGAAATCGCCATGATTTTTCAGGAGCCCATGACCTCCCTCAACCCGATTTTCACCATCGGTCAGCAGCTCGACGAGGTTACCCAGATCAACGACCCGAAGGCCACCCGGGAGCAGGCGAAGGAAAAATCCATCCGGATGCTCAATCAGGTTGGCATCGCCATGCCGGAGCGGGTCTACCGCTCCTATCCCCACGAGCTCTCCGGCGGTATGCGCCAGCGGGTCATGATTGCCATGGCTCTGGCCAGCGACCCCCGGCTGATCATTGCCGATGAGCCCACCACCGCGCTGGATGTGACCATTCAGGCCCAGATTCTGGATCTGCTGCGGGAGCTGAAGGATCGCATCGACGGCTCCATCATGCTCATTACCCATGATCTTGGCATCATCGCGGAAATGGCGGACTATGTGGTGGTGATGTATGCCGGGCGGGTCATTGAGCGGGGCACCGTGGCGGAGATTTTCCACGATCCGCGCCATCCCTACACCATCGGCCTGCAGCGCTCCAAGCCCACGCTGGACTCCGATGGGGAAGAGCTTTACAACATCCCCGGCAATGTTCCCAATCCCATCAACATGCCGGATCACTGCTATTTCAAAGAAAGATGTGCAAAATGTCAGGCCGGCTGCGCCGGTGCTTACCCGGAGATGATCCAGGTCAGCCCGACTCACTATGTCGCCTGCCATCTGTACGATGAGGGGCCGAACCATGCCGAATGAGATTCATACCGCCCCCGTTGACCCGGAGGCGCTGCTGCAGGTGCGGGAAATCCGCAAATGCTTCCCCCTGAAAAAAACCATGACAGGCCGTGTGACCTCCCAGCTGGTGGCGGTGGACAATGTGTCCTTTACCCTGCGCCCCGGCAAAACGCTGGGCATCGTGGGAGAGTCCGGCTGCGGCAAAACCACCCTTGGCCGGACGATTTTGAAGCTCCATGAGCCGACCGCCGGGCGCATCATCTTTGACGGGCAGGACATCACCGATTATACCCCCGCCCAGATGCGTTCGATCCGCCGGCAGATGCAGATCATTTTTCAGGATCCCTATTCCTCCCTGCCTCCCAGAGATACGGTAGGCGGGATCCTGTCCGAGCCGGTGCTGGTGCATAACATCGTGCCGAAGGAGCAGGCCCGGGAATATGTGCTGGAGCTGATGGAAAAATGCGGCCTGCGGGACTACTATTACGAGCGCTACCCCCACGAATTTTCCGGCGGTCAGCGCCAGCGCATCTGCATTGCCCGGGCGCTGGCGGTCAATCCCCGGCTGGTGGTCTGTGACGAGCCGGTTTCTGCGCTGGATGTGTCCATTCAGGCGCAGATCATCAATCTGCTGCGGCAGCTGCAACAGGATATGGGCCTGACCTATATCTTTATTTCCCATGATCTTTCCGTGGTCAAGTACATTTCCGACCAGATCGGCGTGATGTATCTGGGCTCCATGGTGGAATTTGGAGATAAGAAGGATATTTTTGAGCATCCCCTCCATCCCTACACCCGGGCGCTGTTTTCCGCCATTCCCTACCCGGATCCCGATGTCCGGATGAACAGGATCGTCCTCAGCGGGGATATTCCCTCCCCGGCCGATCCGCCCTCCGGCTGCCGGTTCCACACCCGGTGTTCCTATGCAAAGGATATCTGCAAAGAGGTGTCACCGGAATATAAGGACTACGGCGGCGGGCACTGCGCGGCCTGCCATTTTCCCCAGGACTGACGGAGGCGCCATGAAGCGGAAAAAGAAAGATACCGTCACCTATGTCGATGACGGCAGAACGGTAGCGGATATGTCTCATGTTCGGGGCGGCTTCGACTGGCTACGGCGGGGCACCAGCTCCACCGTGGGGGAGATCTGGCGCACCTACTGGTCGGCAGTGAAAATGATGTTTCGCCCCATGCTGGTGGTAGTCGGCTTCCTCTGCACCATATTCGCCATTGCCGCCGCCCTGCTCTATCTCATGCCATGAAATTCCAGAAAGCCCCGGAGGAAGGCCGGATTGGCCTTTTCTCCGGGGCTTTTCTTCAATCCTGCAGGAGACTTCGGAAGATGGGGAGGCTGTTGACAATTGTCTCATGGCGGACGCAATAGCAGATGCGCAGCCAGCCGGGGCAGCCGAAGTCGTCACCGGGCACCAGCAGAAGATCCCGCTGCTTCGCCCGCTCCGAAAACGCCACCGCGTCACCGCCCGGGGCCTGCACAAACAGGTAAAAGGCCCCGTCCGGCCGGGCAACCGTATAGCCTGCTTCCACCAGTGCCTCGTAGAGCGTCCGGCGGTTGCGCTCGTAGGCCGAAAGATCGGGGCGCACCCCGGCGCAGCGGGCAATGACCTTCTGAAACAGGCTGGGGGCGCAGACATGGCCCACGGCCCGGGCTGCACCGGCGATGGCCGTCAGCAGCGCGGCGCTGTCCGCTGCCCGCCGGGGCACATAGACATAGCCGATCCGCTCCCCGGGCAGGGACAGGGACTTGGAATAGGAATAGCAGACGATGGTATCGTCATACACGGCCGGGATGAAGGGCACCTGCACCCCGTCGTAAACCAGTTCCCGGTAGGGCTCATCCGCGATCAGGTAAATGGGATGGCCATACTGGGCAGACCGCTGCCGCAGCAGTGCCGCCAGCGCCTGCAGCGACTCGGTGCGGTACACGGCCCCGGAGGGATTGTTGGGGGAATTGACGATCACGGCCACGGTGTTCTTTGTCAACACCGCGTCCACCGCCTCCGGCCGGATCTGAAAATCCGGGATATCCGGCGCGGCCACCCGCAGGCGCAGCCCGGCCTCCTGGGCAAAGGGCGCGTATTCCGGGAAAAACGGGGCGATGGCCACCACTTCCCCCTCCGGCACGGACAGCGCCCGCAGCACGGCCACCAGCTCTGCCGCCGCGCCGCAGCCGAGAAACAGCTCCTGCGGCTGCACGTCCGCGTCAAAACGCCGGTTCAGATCTGCCGCTATGGCCTGCCGGGCGGCAAAATCGCCGGCAGCGGGGGTGTAGCCGTGGATGGCAACGGGATCCTCCTGCGCCAGAATGTCCAGCAGGGCCTGCCGCACCTGTGGCGGCGTGGGGATGGAAGGGTTGCCGAGGGAATAATCGTAGACCCGGTCGGGGCCGACCTGCGCGGCACGGCGCAGGCCATATTCGTACAGCTCCCGGATGCAGGAGCGGCGGGAACCGAGTGCAATGGCATTTTCGTTGAGCATGGGGCCTCCTTACAGTTCGTACAGCGGCCGCCCGGGCTGATAGCCCTGTGGCCGGTATGTAACGGAGGAGATGGGTTTACCCTCCAGACCATATTTGCTGCTGTAGCCGAAAAGGTTTACATAACGCAACATGTCGTCCTTTTCCGCTACCATGGCCTCCAGTACGGCCGCCGTGGCCAGCACATCATCGATGGCCCGGTGGGAGTTGACCACCTGACCGGTCAGACCGTATGCTTCGATGGCGTTGCTCAGGCGATGGGGATAGGGGCGGCGATCCTTGTAAACGGTGAGGATGTCCAGCTTGTCTTTTCCCTTCAAAATCCCCACATCGCCGCTTCGCAGCAGCAGATAGAACAGAAAACTTAAGTCAAAATGGGCATTGTAGGCCATCAGCAGGGTGTTTCCCGCCAGCATACCGGCCAGATCCCGGCAAAGCTGCTCCTTGGGGATGCCCCGGGCCTGCACATCGGCATCGGTGATGCCGGTCAGCTGCTGAATCTTGGGCGGGATGGTGTTGCCGGGGGTCAGGGTCACCAGATTGTCGTATTCCGTCACCGGGACGGCCTGCCCCTGCTCCTGCCGCAGTACCACGGCGGAAAATTCGATGATTTCATCCCGCTTGTAATCCAGACCTGTGGTCTCCGTATCGAAGAGAACCAGCGAATCGTATCGGGAAAGCAGCTCGCCAAAATTCATAATTGTTCCTCCTGTGCCAGCGCCAGTGCCCGGTGGAATTTGCTGTAGGGCTGGGGCGCCAGACCGAAATGCCTGGCTGTTCCAACGCCGAAAAAGATCACGGTGCCGCGGTTGCCGCTTTTGAGTTCCACTTCCACCTCGCGCAGAGGGATTTCCCGGCCGCCGCCCAGCAGCACGCCGCTGTCCAGTGCCAGCTCGACCTCGGCATCTTCCAGCACGACCCGGCAGCATCGCCGCTCGAACCGGGCACCGCACACCTCGATCAGCCCGGCCCGGGTCAAAGAAAGCAGCTCTTTCGGGGCTCCGAGCTTACATAACACTGCGATCGCGTCCTCGATTTTGTCGCAATTGCATTCCCATTCTCCCCGGGCCCCATCCGGCCGGGGGGTCTTGACGGTGCAAACGCTTTGGCCGTTTTCCAGCCTGCGGCGCAGGGTCATGTGCCGCGCAGCCAGCGCCCCGTCGGCGGTGTCAAAGTAGGTCGTCTCCATGTCGATGCGCTGCCACGGGCCGTATTCCCCGGCGATCGCCGCCTGCTGCGCCTCATCGGCGGAAAATTTCAGTTCAAATTCCTGTCCCATCCGGCCACCTCACCATTTCTGACTGTATTGCCCCCATTATACACCACCGCGCAGCTTCATGCAAGAAGTTTGACACATTTTGAACAGAGCATCCCGCCAACAGACCCAATTCCAACGGCCCAATGTGCCCCAATCGGCCTCCTACGGTGTGACATCGAACATTGTACAGCGGGTCGATGTTCACATCGGCCCGCTGTGTTTGGGTTTTCCTTTAATATGGGGGTTAAGTTGTGTAATACTGCGCCTGTGCGTTCCACAGTTCGTAGTATTTGCCCTTTGTATCGGCCACGAGGGCTTCGTGGGTGCCCTGCTGGATAACCGCTCCCTCGTGGAAGACGGCGATCTCGTCGCAGAACTTGCAGGAGGACAGGCGATGGGAGATGTAGATGGCGGTCTTGTCACCGGTGATTTCATCGAACTTTTCGTAGATCTCCGCTTCGGCAATGGGATCGAGGGCGGCGGTCGGCTCATCTAGAATGATGAAGGGCGCATCCTTATACAGCGCCCGGGCAATGGCGATTTTCTGGGCTTCGCCGCCGGAAATGTCCACGCCATCCTCGGAAAGATCTCTGTAGAGCATGGTATCCAGCCCTTTCTCCATGGTGGCCAGACGGTCAGCGAAGCCTGCGTCGATCAGGGCCTTTTTGGCCCGCGCCCGGTCATATTCCACGCTGCCTGCCACATTGTTGCCCAGAGGCTGGCAGATCAGCTGGAAATCCTGAAACACCACGGAGAACATGCGCATATAATCATCGTATTGATATTTTCGGATGT
>CAYSJX010000013.1:19020-22635 GCA_964431445.1 uncultured Oscillospiraceae bacterium
CTGCCCCTCCTGCGGATCGTACAGGCGGCACAGGAGCTTGATGAAGGTGGTCTTACCGCTGCCGTTTTCACCGACAATGGCCAGCCGCTTGCCGACCTTGAATTTCATGCTCACATGGCGCAGCGCCCAGATATCGCTGCCGGGATATCGGAAGGACACGTCCCGGAATTCCACCTCGTATTGCCGGTCAGACCGCTTCTCCGTGGTCAGGCTGCCCTGGTACATGGAATTGGGAATGTCCAGGAATTCGTAGACCGTTTTGAGGAAGCCCGCGTTTGTACGCATATGCCCGACGGTTCTAAGCAGCAGAGAAACATTGCCGGCCAGTTTGGTAACAGCGCTTACATACTGCGTCACACTGCCAATGCCAAAGGCACCGCCCAATGCTTTCAGGCACACAAATACATAGACAACACCGGACAAAATGGCAGACACCGCAGAGGATAAGCCTGTGCAAACGCCGATGGTCGTGGCATTCAACTTGTCAAAATGGGAACCAACACCAAACAGATTGACTGAACTGTAATGCTCGGCAAGGTCGATCTGCCGATACATCCGCAGATCCATGGCCTTTTCCTTATCGGCCGTCAAATAAAATCCAAAATGGGAGAACAGGCGGTTGCCCAGTCGGGATTCCTCAGCCAGGCCGGCCCAGACAGAACTTGCCTTACTGCTCAGCGCAGGCCCGATCATGGTAACGGCGAGAAGCACAGCAAGAATACCAACGAGGAACAGGGGATGATTAAGAACTGTCAGGGCCCCGGCAGTTTCCGGTACATTCTGTGTGAACAGGCTGACAGTCAGGGCCGCAGCGCCCAAAATACCGACAACAGCCTCAACACTCCAACACACATACATATTGATGTAGTTGAAGCCCCAGCCACCCCAGTTGGCGCTCTGCTGGATCTGGGTAAACAGATCCCGGGTTTCCTGCTTGTCAGAATCTGCAAAATCCATACGCAGGAATTTGTCTGCATACAAAATGTTGTATTGCTTGTAAAACAAAGCATCTTTTACATCCTTCCACCGATCCAAAACAGCATTCAGTAAGCTCACGGCGGCGGTTACCACAATAATCAGAATCACCCATTTCCCCAAAACATCCGGGCGGCGGGCAGAGGCCAGCTCGTTGATGAGCTGGGCAGACAGCCAGATCGTAGCATAGGGGGAAAGCGCTTCGACCGCGGAATAGATGATAGAAACAAACAAGAATCCCGGAGCAACACGATTCACATCGCCCACGGCCCGCAAGTGAATGGCAATGGTATCCCGGATGGTGGCCTGGTCAGTTTTCTTCATGGGCTTCCCCTCCTTCCCGATAGTAACGGCTTTGTATTTCGTACAGGTTAGCGTATGCGCCGCCGGTTTCCAGCAGGGTTTCATGGGTTCCTTCCTCTGCAATGGTGCCATCGGCGACAAAGATGATGCGATCACAGAACCGGGTGGATGCCAGACGATGAGAAATAAACACGGAGGTTTTCCCGGCGGTCATTTCACTGTATTTTCGGTAGAGATCATTTTCTGCAATGGGGTCCAGGGCGGCAGTGGGTTCGTCCAACACAAGGATCGGGCCGTCTTTGTAGAGCGCCCTTGCCAGCATCAGCCGCTGGGTCTGGCCGCCGGAGAGCAGCACACCATCCAGGTATACATCCCGGCCGATATGGGTTTCCAATCCGGCCGGGAATTGCTTCACCGCCTCCGCAAGCCCCGCCTTTTCCAGACAGGCGTTGACCTTTTGCATATCAATATTGTCCACGGACTGAGCAACACACTGGGCAATGGTCGTATCCAGAATGGAGAATTCCTGGAATACTGCGGAAAACAGGGCATAATACTGCTTCCGGTTAAAATCCCGGATGTCCTGGCCGTTCAGGAGGACTCTGCCCGCGGTGGGATCATAGAAGCCGCAAAGGAGCTTGACAAGGGTCGTCTTACCGGCACCGTTCAAGCCGACAATCGCAAGCTTTTCGCCGGGATGGATGGTCAGGTTGACATTCTCAAGGATATTCTTCTCCGTTCCGGGGTAGCGGAAGGTCACATTTTCCAGCTTCAGCTCGTATCCATCCCGGATCGGCGGCTGCACACCATCTTCGAATTTGAAAGGTTCGGGAATGTTCAGGTATTCCTGAATGCGGGACAGTGCAAGGCTTTCCTTGTGAAGCTGGGAAAACTCGCTCAGAATTCCCGTGACCCAGGCAGAAAAGCCGCTGACTGCAGTGAAATACAGCAGAAATTCCGATGCGGGCAAGTCCTGTGCCAAAGTCTGCCAGATCAAATACCCATAGGCAATGCCGTTGCGCAGCAGCGTCATGCTGACATCTACGACATTGGCCCAGATATAGGCCTTTTCTCTGCGGACAATGAATGCGGTCAGCATTTTCAAGGCTTTGTTTTGCAGCTCCCGGAGCCAGGAGCCCAAGCCGAAGATCCGAACATCCTTTGCAAACGCCAGCTGTCTGGGCTTCTCCAGGAAGTAATTCAGCTCCTTATAGAGCCCTTCCATTTCATCCTTGTGACGGTATTCCCACTCGTGGATGTGCTTGGATACAAAAAAGCCGACCACGGAAGTTGCGACTACCACCAAAATCAGAAAGAAGTTCATGTTGGACAGCAGGAGCAGATAAATGGCAAACCCTGCGACATTGGTCAGGATCTGCGTCAGGGTTGTCCAGATGTGTTCCGCCGGCTCCTGGTTGCTGTTGGTTGCCGCATCGGCCTGCTCCTTCAGTTTCAGGACTTTGGGGTCCCGGGTGTTGGGATAGGATGTTTCGCAGGCCTTTCGGGTAATCATCCGGATTATCGCTAAGCGAACATCAACCTCCGCGGGCAAACGGTTTTCAATCAGATACCCTTTCATGCCCATCAGGAGAAACAGCGCCGCGGAAAACATACCGATGGTCAGCAGCAGTTCCCGGATCGATGCGCCAGCTTCTAACTTCGCCAGAATTTCCGGTGTCACATAGAGCTGCGCCAGATTCAATCCCACCTGAACAGCGGCAATGACCACGCACATGACCAGCACCCGCCTGCGGGTTTTCCACGCCGTTTGCACCATGAAGCAGACGTTCTGCCAGATGCTGTATTTCGGTTTTTCGTTTACTTTCATTTTGCTCACCTCTTGGCGCTATCCTAACACAAAAAATCGTCCCCGGTTGATTTCGGGGACGAATCGTCATTTTCGGGGGATGAATTGCAGCTTTTCAAACCTGCGGCAGCAATATTTCCGTGGTGAACGCCCCGTCCTCGGAATTTCGGCTGATGTATCCGTCCAGCCGCTGCACGATCGCATCGATCCGGACAAGCCCGAAGCCGTGCCCTTCGCCCTTGGTGCTGGGAATGAGGGCACCTTCCTTTCGCAGCTTCTTTCCGGCGGTAAAATTGGTGAAGGATATGTAGAGCTGGGTGTTTTTCATGTCCATGTATACACGGATTACTCTTTGCTCCGGCGGCAGCTGCATACTGGCCTCAATGGCATTGTCAAAGAGGTTGCCAATGATGCAGCACAGGTCAATTTCCGAGGATTTCAGCTTCACGGGGATGTGGGCATCGGCCACGACCGCAATGTTCTTTGCCTTCGCCAGAGAAATTTTGGAATTGAGAATGGCATCGGTCATG
>CAYSJX010000014.1:0-22515 GCA_964431445.1 uncultured Oscillospiraceae bacterium
CGTCCTGCGCACCCTTGGTTTTCTGAATGTTATGCCATTTGGAATGTCCGGACATCTTTCATATCTTCCCTTCAAGAGTAATTTTCAAAATTCCAGTCTATTTTACCATTGCATTGCGGAAAAATCAACCGTTATCAGAAGAATTTCATGCAATCTGCATGGGTTTTGGAGCAAACAACGGCTATTTCCGGGAAAGCGGCCCCGATTTTCTCCGCCAGAACGGCCACAACCGGGTTTTCCGTGCAGAAATGCCCGGCATCGATCAGGTTGATCCCCAGCTCCCGGGCATCCCAGAACTGATTGTAGCGCACATCGGATGTAACGAAGGTGTCGCACCCTGCGGCGTATACCTCCGGCAGGGAACCGGCGCAGGCCCCGCCGCCAACGGCGACTTTTCGCACAGGTCTGCCGCCATCGCAGTAGCGAAGCCCGGGACAGTCCAGCGCCTGCCGGACGTGGGAAAGAAACTCCGGCAGAGTCGCGCTGTATGTTCCGGCCCGCAGCAGCTGCTCCCGACCAATGACCTCCGGCTGGTTTAGACCCAGCGTCCGGGCCAGCACATCGTTGACCCCGCCCGGGGCGCAGTCGAGATTGGTGTGGGCGTTGATGGCGCTGATGCCGCTTTGGCACAGGGCCATGACGCACCGGCCGACGGAGGTTTCATCCGTTATAGCCTTCTGGGCGGAGAAAATCAGGGGATGATGGGTCACGATCAGCTCCGCACCCAACTCCTGCGCCTCCCGGCAGACATGTTCAAAGGGATCCAGCGCCACCAGCACACGGGTGACGGGGCGGGTTCGGCTGCCGCACAGCAGCCCCACATTGTCCCAGTCCATTTTCAGCTCCGGTGGAGCCAGTGTTTCCAGAAAACGCAGAATGTCACCAACGGTGGTCATAGCTTATCCTCCTTCAGAAACCCCAGCCATGGCTGGGAAGGCAGCTGCTCCAGCTCCTCCACGGCGGCACGCAGCTGTGTACCTGCTGCCGCACCCCGGGCATCGAGGGCCCGTCGCAGGCTGTGGCAGGTGCGGTGATAGTAGGCAATGGTCTCCGGCCCCGGATTTTCCAGCATGCCCGGGGGAAAATACCATTGTCCGGGGGTCAGGGCCGGCCGGTCAGGACGGTAGGAGACATCCATTACGGTGTATAGAAACCGCCCGTCCCGCAGTACCGTTTCTCCTTCGATGCTCCAGCCGTTTTCCGATAAAAAGCGGCGCAGCTCATGGCTCCTGCTCTGGCATTGCAGCACGAGGTTGCAGCCCTGCTGCGCCAGCCACGGCGCGGCGCCGATGATGGAGATCATGGTATCCGCGCCCATCCCGGCGCACACCAGTGTGTCGAAATCCCGGGGGATATTGCGTACTCCATCGGAAAGATGGAAGCTCATTTTATCCGCCACACCGTACTTTTCCGCGTTTTTCACGGCGCAGGCCAGCGGCCCCGGCCGCACATCCGAGGCGATCACATGGCGCACCGGTTCGGGTCGTGTCAGCAGGTAAATGCTAAGATAGCCATGGTCACAGCCGACATCCGCAACCCGGCTGCCTGCGGCCACAAGCCCGGCGCAGGCCAGAAGCCGGCGGGAAATGGGAATTTTCATGGATGACCTCCAAAAGCAAATGCCATCCCGGCGAACCGGAATGGCATAGCCGGTTATTCAGCGTGGTTGGCCTGATCTGCCTCGTAGGCTTCCAGGAAGTGGTTGAGCTGGTTCAGGAAGGGCTCGCACTCGATGCCGTGAACCATGCAGGCTTCCTCAATGGTCTCACCCCGGGAAGAGGGGCAGCCGAGGCAGTGCATGCCAATGGCGAAGAACAGGGGCGCGGCATGAGGGGCCAGATCCAGCACATCCCCGATGATGGTATTCTTTTCAAATTTAACAGCCATGATAATGACCTCCTTGTATTTCTGCTGGCTATTATAACCCTGATAGGGGAAAAAAACAAGAGGAAAAATAAAAAAGAAGGGGAATCGGCCATTTTCTGCCGCCCCGGGGTTGCGAAGGCTGGCGGTTTCTGCTATGATATCGGCACTGGGGGGAGTTCTTTGCGGATTGTGTATGAAGATGGGGATATTGTTGTGTGTGTCAAACCGGCCCGGGTGCTTTCCACCGATGAGCCGGGCGGCCTGCCGGAACTTCTGCGTGAAGCACTGGGGACGGCGGACTTTCGCACGGTGCATCGGCTGGATCGGGTGGTTTCCGGACTGATGGTGGTGGCGAGAAATGCTGCCGCCGCATCGGCCCTCTCTGCCCAGATCCGGGATGGACGGTTTGAAAAGGAATATCTGGCTGTGGTGCATGGATGCCCGGCGACGCCGCAGGGGCGGCTGTGCGACCTGCTGCTGCGGGATAAGGCCCGGAAAATGACCATGGTGGCGCAGCAGCCGGGGCCGGGGGTGCAAAGCGCCGCCCTGCGCTATGAGCTGCTTCACACCACCGGCCCACTCAGCCGGGTGCGCATCGCATTGGAGACGGGGCGCACCCATCAGATCCGGGTGCAGTTTGCCTCCCGGGGGCTGCCGCTGGTGGGGGAGCGGAAGTACGCAGTGCAGGATGATCCCTGCGAGCTGGCGCTGTGGTCATACAGGCTGGTTTTTACGCACCCACGTACCATGCAACCGATGGATTTTTCCCTGGAGCCGCCGGCCGGCTATCCTTGGAGTGAGGTTTGAACAGACCCGGAAGGAGCCAATATGCCAAATTACGATTTTTTTCAGCATAAGCAGTGCGAATTTTTCCCCTGCCACGAGGGAGCAGACCCGGAAACTTTCAGCTGCCTGTTCTGCTATTGCCCGCTGTACGCACTGGCAGACCGCTGCGGCGGAAACTTTACCTACACCGAAAGCGGAATTAAGGACTGCTCCGCCTGCCTGCGTCCACACCGGCGTGAAAACTACGGCCAGATCTGCGCCGGACTGCGGCAGGTGATGGAGCTGGCCGGAAAAAAGCTGCCGCCCCCCACGCAAGAGCCGGCAGCTGCCCGGAAAAATAAGCCTTGATTTTTCCGCCACTGACTGCTATAATACGGAAGCTACCCGGAGGAGTACTCAAGTGGCCGAAGAGGCGTGACTCGAAATCTCGTAGGCCGGGGAACCGGTGCAAGGGTTCAAATCCCTTCTCCTCCGCCAAAAAGAAGCGACGATTTTCGCAGGAAATTCGTTGCTTCTTTTTGTTATCTTCTCCCTTAACTCTTCACTTTTCTCTCTCTTCTCTAAAAACGTTATTTCCTGCGAGGAGTGAAAAGAAAAGCGCTTTGCCGCCCGATCCCATTGAAATGTTGCCGGATATTTCAGCCAACCTTTCAATGGAAGAAAAACCGAAAAAGTAAGCCGGGCGCACCTTTGGGTGCGCCCGGTGGTTTGTGTTGGGGGGTCAGGACTGGGGCTTTTCGTTGAAGGTGACCGACAGCACGATCCGCTGGCCGCTGCGCCAGACGGTGACGGCGGCAGTATCGCCGGCCTTGAAGTTGCGCAGGGCCCGGGACAGGCTGTTGACACCCGTTACATCATAGCCGCCCACTTCGATGATGATATCACCGGCCTGCAGCCCGGCCTCTGCCGCGCAGAAGCCCTTGACCACTTCCCGGACATGGGCGCCGGCGGGGACACCATAAGCCTGCGCGGAGGAGTCCACATCACTGACGCTGATGCCCAGATACGCGCCGGTCACATAACCGTAATCCCGCAGATCGCTGATGATGCCGATCACATCGTCCAGCGGGATGGCAAAGCTGATTCCTTCAATGGAGGCACCGGAGGAGGTGGTGCCGGAATATTTGGCGGTGGTGATGCCCACCACTTCACCCTGCGAATTGAACAGGGGGCCGCCGGAATTGCCGGAGTTGATGGCGGCATCGGTCTGGATCATGTTCAGCACCGTGCCGTCCGTGGTGATTTCCCGGTCGATACCGCTGACATAGCCGCCGGTCAGGCTGAAGGACAGCTCTCCCAGCGCATTGCCGATGGCCACCACCGGATCGCCAACCTTCAGCGCACTGCTGCTGCCGATGGTCACGGGCTTGAGACCGGTAGCATCCTCTGCTTTCAGCACGGCCACATCGTTGGTTTCGTCATAGCCGCGGACATCACAGGTATACTCGGTGCCGTCTGACAGTGTCACATGGACGGATACGGCATCTTCCACCACATGGTAGTTGGTGACAATGAAGCCGTCCTCGGAAATGATGAAGCCTGTGCCGGCGGAGGTGCCGTAGGTCTGGCCACGGCCGGAGCTGATGGTACAGGTGACGGCGACCACGCTGCCGATGTTCTTTTCATAGATCTCACTGTTCGACAGACCGTTGACTGTGACCACAACATTGGTGGTGCTGCCGGAGCTGCTGCCCGAGTCGGTGCCGGACAGGACGGCGTTCACCCGCTGATCAATATACAGCTTGAGATTGGCGCTGTCCTGGCTCATCCAGTAGCGGCTGGTCAGATAAGCGGTGGCGGTACAGCAGCCGGCCAGCACCACAAGGGCCAGTACCGCGGCCAGTACCCTGCGGGCCACCTTGCCGCCGCTGCGCTTTTTGGGCGGCTTGGGCTGGGGAGCGGAGCCACCCTGGTAATAGCCCTGATAGTAAGGCACCTGATAGTAAGGCGGCTGATATCCGCCGTTCTGCGGCGGCGTATGGTAGGCGGTGTAGGCTGCCTGATCCGAGCCCGTTTCCTCCCGGCGGCCGGTGCCGGTGCCGCGGTATTCGGTCTGGGGCTGTGGGGTCTCCTGAGGCATTTCCTCCGGGGATGTATTCTGATTTTCAAAGGTGTCCATATGCAGGTCCTCCCAAACGGTTTATGTTGTCATGATAGGGGGAAAATGTGACCAGAATGTGTACAGGAAGCTAACTTTTCATAAATTTCTGGTATTTTCCATGGATTATCATAGCGCATTGCGATCGTTTCGTCAAGAGAAACCCTTCCGCCCGCTGCCGCTTGCCGGAAAAATCGGGCGGCCATCGGCCGCCCGGGTCATTTTGCCGGTTACTTTCTGCGGAAGGACTTGCAGTCCGTACACTGGTCCATGGTGGGATTGGTCTCGTGGGTGCCCACGAGAATGCGATCGAGTGTGCAGAAGTTGGAGTCACAGCAGTGATTGGCGCACTGCTGCACGGTGCATTCGATGGATTTGTTGGCATGACAGTTCATATTCTGACCTCCTTTGATCATAAGATACGCCGTTATTTTATACACCCGAAGAAAAAATATGCGCCCGGTGCAGGGGAAAGTTGCATTTTTTCGTGTTCTGTGGTAAAATCAGGAAAAAAGCACGGAGGTATTCGAAATGGCAAAGATCTCTCCTTCCATTCTGGCGGCGGATTTTGTAAATCTGGAGCGGGATGTGCGCAATATTGCCGAAAACGGCGGCGACTGGGTTCATGTGGACGTGATGGACGGTATTTTTGTGCCCAATCTTTCCATTGGCATTCCGGTGGTGCAGGCGCTGCGCCGGGTGACGGAGCTGCCGCTGGATGTGCATCTGATGATCGACCGTCCGGCCCGCTATGTGGAGGATTTCGTCAGGGCCGGTGCCGACTGGCTGACCATCCATGTGGAGGCGGATCAGCCCCACAATACCCTTGAGGCCCTCGACCGCATCCATGCGCTGGGGTGCAAGGCCGGTATCGTTCTCAAACCCCGCACGCCGGCGCAGGTGGCTATTCCGTATCTGGAAAAATGTGACATGATTCTGGTGATGACGGTGGAGCCGGGGTTCGGCGGGCAGAAATTCATGGCCGATCAGATGCCCAAGCTGCGCCAGCTGCGCCGAATGCTCGATGAAGTCAACCCCGGCTGCCTGCTGGAAGTGGACGGCGGCGTGGATGCCCAGACCCAGGCGATCTGCAAGGAAAACGGCGCGCAGGTGCTGGTGGCAGGCTCCGCCTATTTCAAAGCGGAAGACAGAGCATCCTTCGTCCGCCTCGTGCAGGCGTGACCGGTCATTGCGGAGATGAGACAAGGGGCGTCAGAAATTCCGCTTCCTACGGAGTGCGGTGGAAACCGGTACAAACGGGCCGATGTGGGCATCGGCCCCTACAGAAGAGCAAAAGACCAGCATGTCATTGCGACAGTGCGCACACGGGTGTAAAATAGAAATGTCATTGCGAACCAGTGCGCACACTGGTGTGGCAATCCCCCCCGTTCTTCCGGGCTGTCGGAAACGGGGATTGTACGTCTAACCGGGGGATTGCCACGTCGGCTACGCCTCCTCGCAATGACGGCACTGGGGTGGTGTGGCAATCCCCTGGATTTTCCGGGCGGAACGGTAGATTAAAAGCGGCGCACCGGGGCGGTGCGCCGCTTTTTTACAGTTTCTGCGCTTCCAGAACCGTCAGGCGATTTTCTTCCACCCGGAAACGGAGTTCATACCCGGCAAAGTGGAAGCCGTACACCCGTTGTGGGTCGTTCTGGTAGCTGGGGCGGGGATCGTGGGCCAGAATGCCAATGGCGGCTTCCCGCTTTTCCGGTGGCAAAAGCGTCAGCAGGGCTTCCGGAAAGTCCACATCCAGCACTGTACCCTCTGTGCCGCCGGTGAAGCCGCCGAGAGCATCGGGACGGCTGTCGGAATAGGCGATGTAGGGTTTGATATCAAAAATCGGAGTGCCGTCCAGCAGATCGGCGCCACCGACCAGCAGCACGGTGCCCTCCTGCTCCCGCTGCTCCATTCCCAGAAGCTCCACACAGGAAAGCCCGAGATGGTTGGGGCGGAAGGGTGAACGGGTGGCAAACACGCCCATGCGGGTGTTGCCGCCGAGCCGGGGCGGGCGAACGGTGGCAGACCAGCCGGGGCGCACCGCCTGACTGAACTGCCAGATCAGCCACAGATGGGAGAAACCCTCCAGCCCACGCAGCGCATCGGCCACACGGTACTCCGGCTCGAACACGATTTCGGCGCGAAGCTGGGGTACAATGCCACTCTGCCGTGGAATGCCGAATTTACTGGAAAAGTCGCTGCGGATGTGGGCAATGGGCGTGATGGTTATGTTTTCCATGGTCATCCCCGAACCTTTCGTAAGCAGAAGGTGACGGCAAAGCAGGCTGCCAGTGTCAGAGAAATGGCAGCCCCGGCGGAAGAGCCCAGATAGAAGGAGGCCAGCAGCCCGATAATTCCGCTGAACAGGGCGAACAGCACCGACAGCAGGTGATACTGCCGCAGATTTTTTGCAACATTCCGGGCTGCGGCGGCCGGAAGCACCAGCAGAGAATTGAGAATCATCAGACCCACGCTGGAAATGGTCAGGGTGACCACAACGGCGATGGCGGTGGTGAACAGCGTCTGGGACAGCCGCACCGGTATGCCCCGGGAGGCTGCCAGCTGGGGATGGATGGAGGCCAGCGTCAGCCGGTTGGAGCAAAGCACCCAGAAGGCCGCCACGGCCACCAGCACCACGGCCAGCGCAATGAGCTGCCCGGTGGTGACGGAAAGAATGTCACCGATGAGATACTGGTTGTATTTGGTGAAGCTGCCGCCGCCAAGGGTAGCCACAAAGATACCCAGCGCCACGGCGGCACTGGAAAACACGCCGATCAGCGTGTCCGCTGCCTGATTGCTGCGCATCCGCACATAGGAAAACAGCAGCGAAAACACGACACTGAAAATCACGGCCACCCACAGCGGCGCGGCCACACCGCAGATGCAGCCGATGGCAATGCCCGTAAAGGCGGAGTGCCCCAGCGCATCGGAGAAAAAGCTCATGCGGCCGGTAACGATCATGGTGGACAGCAGTCCAAACAGTGGCCCCATGATCACAACAGCCAGCAGGGCATATCGCATAAACTGATAGGAAAACAGTTCCCCTATGTTCACTGTGAGTCACCTCCTGCCATGCGGAAGATCTCCCGGAACTCCCGGGAGGAAAGAACCTCCTGCGCCGTGCCCTGCCGGACGACCCGGTGGTCGATCAGTGTCACCTGATCGGCATAGCGGGGCAGAATGGAAAAATCGTGGGTGGTCATCAAAATGGACAGGTCATAGGTGCGGCGGATCTCGTCGAGCATGTCCATCAAGCCGGTTTGCCCCTCTACGTCCACACCGGACAGCGGTTCATCCAAAATCAGAATATTGGGCACCGGTTCCAGTGCCAGCGCCAGCAGCACCCGCTGCAGCTCGCCACCGGAGAGGGTGCCGATGCGCTGATCGATCAGATCGGTCGCGTGAACCCGGTCAAGGCAGTCGAGTACCTGCTCCCGGGTTTTGGAGGATAGCCCCAGAAAGGCCGGGCGGCGGCTGTGGCAGCAGGCGAACAGATCCGCAACGGACACCGGGTCACCCGGGTCAAAGGCCGGACTCTGGGGCACATAGCCGATGCGGGGCCTGCGGGCCCGGGTACCGGGGGAGGAGAAGGCGATCACCCCATCATACTCCCGCTGGCCGAGGATGGCCTTGAGCAGGGTGCTTTTTCCGGCACCGTTGGGGCCGATCAGAGCCACCATTTCTCCGCAGTGAACGTGCATATTTACATCGGACAGGATGGTTTCGTTTCCGATGGTCACGGAAAGATCCTGCACCCGCAGGCAGCAGGACTCGCCGCATGCGCCGCCGTGAATGGTCGGTTTCATCCCAGCGCCTCCTTCAATACAGCAATGTTTTGATACATGGTATCCAGATAGTTTCCTTCGCCCATGGCCATGTCCAGGGTGAAAAGCCCGGCACCTGTCTCCGCGGCAATGATCTGCGCAGCGGCACGGCTTCCGTTTGTCTCGCAGAACACGGCGGGCAGATCGTGCTGCCGCACCTGCCCGATCAGCTCGATCAGCTCCCGGGCGGAGGCTTCGCTGCCGGACTCCTCCTCCACGGCGGCCAGAATGGTCAGATCAAAGGCCTGCGCCAGATAGGAAAAGCCATCGTGGAAGGTGATCAGTTCCCGGCAGGACAGGGAGCCAAGGGCCTGTTCACCGTACTGTTGCAAATCTTCCAGCTGTTGCAGCAGCCGGGAAAGATTTTCCCGGAAGAGGGAACAATGGGCTGGATGGGCTTCTTCCAGTGCGGCACAGATATTGCGCGCCATAATCATGGCGTTTTTCGGTGCCAGCCAGATGTGGGGATCGGCCTCATGGTCGTGGCCGTAATCGTGGTCATGGTCGTGGGAATCCTCACATTCGATCAGCGCTACGCCATTGGCACAGCTGACCACATGCTCGCACCGCTCCAGCAGCTCCTGCTGAAAGCTCTCCAGCCCGGCCCCGGAGGCCAGCACCAGCTGCGCCCGCTCCAGCAGCTTCATCTGGGTGGTGGACAGGGAATAATCGTGCAGACAGGAGACATTTTCCTGTATCAGCAGCCCGATTTCCAGCCCGGTGCCCTGACACAGGGCCGTGGCCAGATCGTAAACAGGTCGGGTGGTGGCCACGATGGACGTGCCTGGCCCGGCCGGGGCGCAGGCGCACAGCATCAGAAGACACAGCGCCATAATCAGACAGATTTTCTTCATAATCTTCTCCTTGAGACAGTCCGGCCCCTGCCGGACATCTTCCACTCCACATTATAACACAGTTGTCAATTCGTTTTTGACGTGCAGACGAAAGTGGCATTTTTGCCCAAAAAGAGAACGGTAAATCCTGTTTTTTTGGTGACCAAAATCCGGAATTTTCCGGCAAAACCCCTTGCGCTTTTCATATTCCGGGGGTATAATACAGCAATGCATTTTTCAATTGAAGGAAATGAGACGCTATGAACAAGAATAGACAGGACATGCTCCACGGGCCGATGTTCCCCAGCATTGTCTCTTATACCATACCCATTATTCTGACGGGACTGCTACAGCTGCTGTTTAACGCGGCGGATCTTGTGGTGGTTGCCTCCAAGGGCGGTATTTATATGTCCGCCGTGGGCGCGACAAATGCCATTACCAACCTGATTGTCAACCTGTTCATCGGCCTGTCCGCCGGTGCCGGTGTCACGCTGGCCCATGCCATCGGCTGCCGGGATGATGAGGCCATCCACCGCACCGTCCATACGGCGCTGCCCACGGCCATCATCGGCGGCGTGGTGCTGACAGTGGTGGGAATCGCCTGCGCCGGAACCTTTCTGCGCTGGATGGATACCCCGGATACTGTGCTGCCCTATGCCACCGCCTATATGCAGATTTATTTCGGCGGCATGGTATTTAACATGGTCTATAACTTCTGCGGCGCGCTGCTGCGGGCGGCAGGGGACACCCGGGGGCCGCTGGTGTATCTGACCATTGCGGGCACCTGCAATGTGATTTTGAATGTGATTTTTGTGCTGGGCCTCGATATGAATGTGGACGGCGTGGCGCTGGCGACCATTATTTCTCAGGCCATTTCCGCCGCGCTGGTGGTGCGGGCCCTGATGCGCCGCACGGATGCGGTGAAGCTGCATCTGCCGAAAATGCACATTTACAAGGCGCAGATCCTGAAAATCGTCCGGCTGGGGCTGCCCGCCGGCATACAGGGCTCCCTGTTTTCTATCTCCAATGTGCTGATTCAGTCCTCGGTCAATTCTTTCGGGGATGTGTTCCTGGAGGGCAACACCGCCGCTTCCAGCATTGAGGGCTTTGTGTATGTGGTGATGAACGCCTTCCACCAGACGGCGATCAATTTCACCGGCCAGAACATGGGCGCGGGAAAGTACGACCGGGTTCGCCGCACCATGGAGGTCTGCATGGGCTGCGTGGCGGTACTGGGCATTGTAGTGGGCGGCGGTGTGTACCTTGCGCGGGAGCCGCTGCTGCGCATTTACATTTCCCAGTCTGACCATATGGCGCAGTCGCTGGCGGCCGGATCCGAGCGAATGCTGTATGTGTGCCTGCCGTATTTCCTGCTGGGAATCATGGATGTCACCACCGGCGTGCTGCGGGGACTTGGAAGCTCCATCACGCCCATGGTCATATCGGTGTTGGGCATTTGCGGTATGCGCATCGGCTGGATCTACACCGTGTTTGCCCGGGATCCCAGACCCGGAACGCTGTTCGTTTCCTACCCGATTTCGTGGGTGCTGACCTTCGCTTTCGAATTCGTTGCCTTCATCGTGATCTACCGCCGGCAGGTTCGCCGCGCTGCTGCCGCCCGTCCGGCATGACAAAAGCACCGAAATTGCCATAATGCGAGGCGATCATCTAAAGTCCTGCTGTTATTGCGAAGCGGTGTAGCCGACGTGGCAATCCCCCGGATAGACGTACAATCCCCCCGTTTTTCCGGCAGCCCGGAAGAACGGGGGGATTGCCACACCAGTGGTACGGACTGGTTCGCAATGACATATGTTTTTACACCTCTTCGTAGGGGCCGATGCCCACATCGGCCCGTTGCACCCGGTTCAACGGTGCATCCCGTAGTGGGCGGCATCCCTGACGCCCCTTATAACCTGTTGCAGGCGTGAACCGCCTGAAAACCGACATACCCGCACGCTGCTAATTCTGCGGCGTGCTTTTTCTTTTCGCGGGTATGGCCTGATACCGGAGAGGGTATACTGGAAGAAAAAGGGAGGGCTTGGCCATGATTAAGGGAATTTCCAGACAGGTGATCGTTGTCAACTCGCCGGACAGGGAACTGTTTGAACAGGCGATTTTTATCTTACACGACGACGCGGTAGCGCAGGGTGTCACGGATGAAATGCTCCTGCGGCAGGCGCAGCAGGCCATTCGTAGCCCGGCACCCCGGAAAAAGCGGAGCTTCTGGCTCTACGGCGCGTTCTGGAGCGCCCTTGGCGCTGCCGCTACCGGGGCGATCTGGCTTTTGAGTGTGCTGCTTTGACTTGCGCAATTGATGCTGTTGTGCTATAATAAAAGCCCGGGCGCGGCTGTGACCGCTTCCGGGCCGTTCAATCGCGGCACAGCCGTGTCGGCGGGACAAACAGGGGAAAGAGAGAACAGATATGTACATTGGAGCGTTGCGGATCGACAATCCGCTGTTTCTTGGGCCCATGGCGGGGGTGACGGATCTGGCCTTTCGGGAGATCTGCGCCGGGCTGGGCGCCGGTGTCACGGTGACGGAGATGGTCTCCTCCCGGGCGCTGGTGTATCAGGATAAAAAAAGCGCGGCGCTGCTGGGCCGTACCGGCACCGGCATCTGTGGCGCGCAGATTTTCGGCAACGATCCGCAGATCATGGCGCAGGCCGCCGTGCTGGCGCTGGAAATTTCCGGCTGTGATTTTATCGATATCAACATGGGCTGTCCCATGCCGAAAATTGCAAATTCCGGCGATGGCTGCGGCCTTATGCGCACGCCCGAGCTGGCCGGGGAGATCGTCAGCGCCGTGCGCAGGGCGGTGGATGTCCCCGTCACCGTCAAATGCCGCCTCGGCTGGGATCGGGGCAGCATCAATGTGCTGGATTTTACCCGCCGGATGGAACAGTGCGGCGCGGATCTTGTCACGGTGCATGGCCGCACCCGCAGTATGCTCTACTCCGGCACGGCGGACTGGGATACCATCGCGGCGGTCAAGCGGCAGCTGTCCATCCCGGTGATTGCCAACGGCGATGTGGTGGACGCGGATTCGGCGCTCAGATGCCTGCGGCGCACCGGTGCGGATGGGCTGATGATCGGCCGCGCCGCATTCGGGGATCCGTGGATTTTCCAGCAGGTTCGGGCCGCAATGGCCGGTGAAACCGTCCCGGAAAGGCCGCCGCTGGCGCAGCGGATGGAGGTGGCTCTGCGGCAGGCAGAGCTGGCCTACGCTGACAAAGGGGAGAAAATCGCCTGTCTGGAAGCAAGAAAGCATCTGGCATGGTACCTGCGGGGCGTATCCCACAGTGCCTACTATAAAAATCAGATCTCGTCCGTCTCCACCATGGCGGATGTCCGCCGCATTGTTGCCGACATCGTCCGGGAGCTGGAGTAAAAATACGCATGATCGACCCGAGTGCAACGGGCCGATGTGCCTCAATCGGCCTCTACAGAAACGCAAAGAAGTTAACATGTCATTGCGAACCAGTGCGTACACTGTTGTGGCAATCCCCCGATTAGACGCAACATTCCCCGGTCTTTTCGACACGCAGTTCGGAAAAACCGGGGGATTATCATATCTGTGATACAATGATTGCGCCCCCGGCGCAAACGTTGGACGAACGCCAGCGCTCCAGTAAAACGCACCGCAGTGCGACCCTGATAACCCCGGTTGTCTGGGGGAGATCATAAGAGGGGGTATCCCCCTCTTGACCGTAACATGTAAAACCCCTCTGACCAAAACCAGAGGGGCATTTTCATTCTTCGTCTTTCAGTCCCAGCAGATAATCTGCGGATACATTGTATTTTATGCATATTTGTTTAAGATACCGTATCGGCAGTTCGTTGATCTCATTTTCGTATCTCGACCATTGACGTTGGTCTATGCCGATGCTCTCGGCCGCTTCTCTTTGTGACAGATTGTGATTTTGTCTAAATTGTTTTAGATATACTTCCATGGTTTACTCCCATTTTTGTGATTTATGACAAACTAAATTTTACATCTAAAATGGCTTATTGACAACTGCCGGATATGGTGTAAAAAGATGTCACACCATATGCATCCGTAGGGGGCGGCGCCTACGTCGCCCCATGCCTTCCCCTCTTGGAAAGGTGGCCCGGCGAACGCCGGGTCGGAAGAGGGATTCCCGAAGGGAAGCGTCACCGAAGGTGACAATACGTGCGGCAGAAACCGTGGCAAGGGGCGTCAGGGATGCCGCCCCCTACAATTACTGTGTGGAACCAGCCGGGGGATTGCCACACCACAAATGGGTTATTTCGGCACTGCATGTTTGCTTCTGCGCAAAACGCGGACAGCGGCCAGCAGCAGGAGAATTCCACAGGCTGCGCCGCAGCAGTCCAGCACCACATCGCTCACGCAGCCGTAGCGCCCGGGAACAAAGCGCTGGATGCTCTCATCGATCATGGCAACGCAGGCGCACAGGCTCAGAGTACGCAGAAAGACCCTGCGGCGGCTAAGCATGGACATGAGCCAGCAGGTCTCCAGCCCCAGCAGAAAATGAATGGAAAAATGGGCGCATTTTCGCAGCAGATAGTGGCCGTTCGGTGCGTCCGGGGAGAGGAAGGGGAGAAACTGCCCAATCCATGCGCTGAAACCGCCACTGATGGATCCGGAGGAGCGGCCGTCCAGCAGGGAATTTCCCCAGATCAGGCACACCGTTGCCGCACACAGGGCACTGCACAGAATCAGACGAAACCGGCTGCGGCGCATCAGGCCAGAACCCCCAGATGCTCCAGCAGAATCTTCAGCCCCAGTAAAATCAGAATGAAGCCACCGGCCGCCTGCGCTTTTTTCTCAAACCGGTTACCAAAGACGCTTCCAATCTTCACACCCAGCGCAGACATGAAAAATGTCACCACACCGATCAATGCGATGGCTATGTAAATATTCACGTCGCCGGCCATGGCAAGGGAAATACCCACGGCCAGTGCATCGATGCTGGTGGCAACTGCCATGAGGAACATGGTTTTGACGGACAGATCGCCGTTGTCGTTCTCGTCACAGTCCCCGGCGGAAAAAGCCTCCCGCAGCATGTTCAGTCCGATCAGGGCCAGTAATCCGAAAGCGACCCAGTGGTCAAAGGAAGAGATGGCCTCATAAAACAGCGCCCCGAGAAAATAGCCCAGCAGCGGCATGATGGCCTGAAAGCTGCCGAACCAGCCACCGCAGATGGCCTGGGTTTTCAGCCCTGCGTGGCGAACGGACAACCCCTTGCAGATGGAAACGGCAAAGGCATCCATGCTCAGCCCCAGTGCCAGTAAAACCAGATCCAGAATACGCATATTGTTCCCTCCGGTATCAAAATAGGAAAGTATTATATCAAACGGGAAAAAGCTTGTCAATTCACACATGGAGCCCTTTGCGCAAAATCCCATAAAAAGCTTGAAATTTGTCGCAGGGTATGCTACACTTCCATTACGGGATTGGCCGGCGCGGCAGCCCCGAAAGCCGAGCGGAGGGAAAAGCCCATGAAAAATCGGCGGAGCGCATTTTGGCTCCGGTTGGCGATGCTGATTGCGCTGGGGCTGCTGCTTCTGGTGGCGGTGTGGCACGGGACACCCTGCTTTTTTCGCCGCCTGACGGGAATTCCGTGTCCCTGCTGCGGCATGAGCCGGGCATGGCTTGCGGCGCTGCGGCTGGATTTCCGGCGGGCGTGTTCTTTCCATCCGATGTTCTGGAGCCTGCCGGTGCTGGCATTGGTGTTTCTGTTGGACGGATTCCCGATTCCCGGCTGCCGGGTCAGCCGCTGGCTGTATCTTGCGATGCTGGTGCTGCTGGCGGGTTGCTATGCCCTGCGGCTTTCTCTGTTCATGCGCAGCATCTGAAATAAATCAATAAAAGGGGAATTTCTATGTACTGTAAACATTGCGGCCAGATTGTGGAAGATAACGCATCCTTCTGCCCTCACTGCGGCAAGTCTGTCAAGGTTGAGCCTGCCTCCTATGAAAGCGCACCCACGCAGCCGGTGCAGCCGGTTCAGACGGCGCAGCCCGTGGAGCAGAAGAGCAAGCTGGCGGCGGGCCTGCTGGGCATTTTGCTGGGCGGTCTGGGTATCCACAACTTCTATCTGGGCTATACAAAGAAGGCTGTTGCGCAGCTGCTGATCAGCGTCTGCGGTTCCTGCCTGATCGTTGGCCCGCTCGCGGCCTGGATCTGGGGTCTGGTGGAAGGTATCATGATCCTGTGCGACAAGGCTCCGGTGGATGCCAATGGCGTTCCGCTGAAGGATTAATATGAAACGGTACGGCGGCGTTGCGGGCAACGCCGCCGTTTTTTGCCATTTTGGCATTGCTTCTCCAAAATCATCCCCCCGGGGGGCTTGCGGAGTGTTTTTCTGCCGGGTATAATCATGGCAGATTGAATTTAGGGGGATTTTGCATGAAAAAGTTCCTTTGTGTGCTGCTTTGCGCTCTGCTGCTCAGCGGCTGCGCCCCGGCCGGGAACGGCGGGACGGAGAATGAAAGACTTCTGACCGATGCGCTGGAACGGCAGGTCTGGCTGCCGGAGGATGTGAGTCGGGTCGTGTGCGTGGGTGTTGGGGCCCTACGCTACAGCTGCTATCTGGGCGCGGCGGATCGGATGGTAGGCGTGGAGGATTACGAGACCACCCCCGGCATTTCCCGGCTGTACAACTATGTGAATTTTGAACTGTTCCGGGATCTTCCCGTGATCGGCACCAACGGTGTGCCCTATGTGGAGCAGATCATTGCCGCCGCGCCGCAGGTGATCGTCATGAGCACCTCGGCCACGGTACGGGCGGACGATTTGCAGCAGCGCACGGGTATCCCGGTGGTGGTGGTGCGGGGCAGCGATTCCACACTGGACGATGCGGCTTTTGAGACCATTTCCATTCTGGGGCAGCTGTACGGCGCAGAGGAACGGGCGCAGGAGCTGACACAGGGCCTTCTGGCCATCTGCGCCGATCTGGACAGCCGCACTGCCGCCGTACCGGACAGTGAAAAGCCCACGGTGTATGTGGGCGGCGTGTCCTTCAAGGGTGCCCACGGTCTGGAGGGAACGGAGGCAGGCTACGGCCCGCTATCGCTGATCCATGCCCGGAATCTGGCGGACAGCACGGGACAAAGCGGCGCTTTCAGTATCGATACGGAGCAAATCCTCGATTGGGATCCGGATGTGATTTTTCTGGATTTCAACGGCATGAGCCTGATCGAGGAGGATTACGCAAAGAACCCGGATTTTTATCAGGCTCTGACGGCGGTGCGGGAAGGGCGGGTCTATTCCCAGATTTCCTTCCGCTCCTTCGCGTCCAATCTGGAAACGGCGCTGGCGGATGCGTACTATGCCGCCTGCATTCTCTATCCGGAACAGTTCCGGGACATTGACCCGGCAGAAAAGGCAGGGGAGATCTTTAGCCTGCTGCTGGGGGAAAATCCCTATGAAGATCTGAAGGAGGCGGGGTATGAATTCCGTCCAATCGACCTTGGAGCATAAGGGCATTGACCCGGCTTACCACAAAAAAAGAGTAAAAAGCATTGCATTTCTGCTGCTGCTTGGGGTAGTGCTGCTGGGGGCGGTGCTGCTGAGCCTGTGCGCAGGCTCCTATAATACCCCCATGTCGGAGCTGCTGCGGGGCATTTTCGGCCTTTCCTCGGACAATAAAGTCAACCTCGTGGTGCGGCAGAACCGACTGCCCCGGATCTGTACGGCGATCCTCGCCGGGGCCGGGCTGGGGCTGGCGGGGTGCATTTTGCAGTCGGTACTGCGAAATCCACTGGCATCGGCCTCTACGCTGGGTGTATCGCAGGGGGCCGGATTCGGTGCCGCCTTTGCCATTGTGGTGCTGGGGCTCAACGGCAGCGCCGGGGTGGGCATTTCTCTGTGCGCCTTTGCCGGTTCTGTGGCGGTGGCGGTGGTGATTTTGTGCCTGTCCGCGTTCCGGCAGGTCAGCCCGGAGGGAATTGTGCTGGCCGGTGTGGCCATCAGCTCCATGTTTTCCGGCGCAACCACCCTGATCCAGTATTTTGCCGATGAAGTGCAGCTTTCCACACTGGTATTCTGGACTTTTGGCGACCTTGGCAGCACCGGGTGGCAGGATCTGCGCCTTATGGCACCGGTGGTGGCGGTGCTGGGCATCTATGCCATCGCCCATCGCTGGGATTACAATGCTTTACTCAGCGGCGAAGAAACCGCCGTCAGTCTCGGTATCCATGTTCGGCGGCTGACCCTTGTCAATGTGCTGCTGTGCTGCCTGTGCAGCTCGGTGGTGGTGTCCCGGGTGGGGCTGATCAGCTTCATCGGGCTGGTGGCCCCCCATGTGGTGCGGCTTGTGGTGGGCAACAACCATGTCTACCTGATTCCCGGTGCCATGATGGGCGGCGCGGCGGTACTGCTGCTGAGCGATCTGGTGGCGAGAACGGTGATCAGCCCCGTCATTTTGCCCATCGGTGCCATCACTTCCTTCCTGGGCGGGCCGATTTTCCTGTACCTGCTGTTTCGGGGAGGGCGCAGACCATGATGCGGATCGAAAATCTGAGCTATCATTACCGTGGCGGCCCGGACGTGCTGCGGGATGTATCCTTTTGTGTGGAGCCGGGGCAGCTGCTGGCCATTTTGGGCAACAACGGTGTGGGTAAAAGCACCCTGCTCAAATGCTTCAATCATATCCTGCGCCCGGAGACGGGACGGGTTTTGCTCGATGGTCAGGATCTTCTTACAATGTCCGCCCGGCAGGTGGCTCGGCAGGTGGCCTTTGTGGGGCAGAGTGTTCCCGCCATGGAGATGACCGTTCACGATGTGGTGATGCTGGGACGGCGGCCCTATATGCACTGGGGCTTTACGCAGGAGGATCACGCCATCGTCCACGAGGCCATGGACCGGCTGGGGCTGGATGACCTGCGTGGCAGATTTTTAAGCGAGCTGTCCGGCGGCGAACGGCAGAAGGTGATGCTGGCCCGGGCGCTGGCCCAGCAGGCGAAGGTACTGCTGCTGGACGAGCCCACCAGCGCGCTGGATATTCAAAATCAGTATCAGGTGTTGCATCTTGTGCGGCAGATCTGCCGGGAGGATGGACGCATGGCGGTGATGGTCATCCATGATCTGAATCTGGCGCTGCGCTTTTGCGATGCCTTTGTGCTGATGAAGGACGGCCGGGTGTTCCGGCAGGGAGACTGGCGCATTCTCGACAGTGAGGCGTTGCAGGCGGCCTACGGTGTGCGCGCCGAGCCGGTGCAGCTGGGAGACCGGCATCTTGTGCTGGTGGATTAGGAGGAAGCTATGAAAACATGGGAAGATTGCGTGGCCTTCCACGGCCATGCCTGTGGCGGGCTGGCCATCGGGTATCAGGCCAGCGTGTATGCTTCGCGGCTGCTGGAGCTGACCTTTTCGGCGGATGAGCAGGTGGTCTGCATCGCGGAGAACGATGCGTGCAGTGTCGATGCGGTGCAGGTGATGCTCGGTTGCAGCATCGGCAAGGGCAATCTGCTGTTTCACATGCGGGGCAAGCAGGCGTATTCCTTCTACCGCCGCAGTGACGGCCGGAGTGTCCGGCTGGTGCTGAAGCCGCTGCCGGCGGGGATCACGAAGGAGCAGAGCCTTGACTGGTATCTGCGCAGTGAGCCGGAGCGGCTGTTTGACGTGTGCCCCGTGAGGATTGCGCTTCCGGAGCGGGCCCGGCTGTTCGGCAGCTGCCGCTGTGACGGCTGCGGGGAAATGACCGGAAACAACTGGATCCGGCTGGCAGGGGAGAAGAAGCTCTGCCTGGACTGCTATGAGGAGTATGACAGATTTCATGTGTGAACTGGAGAATATTCTGCGCCTGCATGCTGCCCGGTATCCCCAGATGGAGCCGCAGGACGCGGTGAAGCTGATCTGGCAGAATGAGTTTGGCTGCGGCCACCTGATCCGCGATGTGGAAAGCTGCATGCGGATGCTGCGGCGGGAATATGAGACGCTGCCCCCCAATGCGGCCAAGCTGCCGCCGGAGCCCATCGGCAACGGCCTTGTGCGGGTGTATCTCGGGGCCGTGCCGCCGGAAAAGCTGGATGTGCTGGGGCAGGTCTTTGTGCGCAGTGCAGAGCTGTCCGGTGGCGGCGGGGCGACACTTTCCCAAAAACTGGAGCTGCTGCGCAGGCTGACGGAGCAGGGGAGCATGTGTTTTTCTACCACTGCGCTGGAGGCGTATCTGGAGCCGTATGTGGCGGCGGGGTGCCCGATGGTGTCCCACAGCCCGACCTATCGGGCGGCCTATGCGCCGGCATACCGGGTGATCTGTCGGGAACTGGCCGGGCCTTTTATGGAAAATCCCTGCATGGAGCATGGTTAGAGAAAGAATGCAACCTGAAGTTTACGTTTCGAAACATCGAATTGGTGGTATGTTTTCACTGTGTGATTTACCATAAGTGCAACGCAGTGTTAGAAAACATAGCGTTAGGAAACGTAAAGGAGAAAAGGTTATGACACTTGGTGAAAAGATAGCAAAGCAAAGAAAAGATTTGAATTACACCCAGGAGCAGCTTGCCGACATTCTCGGTGTGTCACGTCAGTCCGTCAGCAAATGGGAGTCAGACATGGCCTACCCCGAAACCGATAAACTGATCCAACTCGGTAAACTGTTTGACTGTTCTATGGACTATCTGCTAAGGGAGGAAGTGACGGAAAAGGGCGATGTTCAGATATCTGGCCTGACCGAAAAGGTTGAGAAGATCGGCAGAAAAGTAATGACTGACAAAAACAAAGGAAAAGCGAAAAAGATTCTTCGACTCATCGGTATCATATTCGCTGCTGTTTTGGCGATTGATATTTTTTCGATGATATTATACTTTGGTATTATCGGTATGCCGCATTAAGAGAGCCTTTGCTCCATTGCAGAAACTAAAACCGACCTGTGATTGGTGTATCACAGGTCGGTTTCACTGCTTTTGACTCCATCCCAAATCTACCACGGCCATTTTTCGCAAAAAGAAAACCGCCCGGAGGCGGCATAAAATTGCCCATCGGAGAAACAATAGGGAAGATGAAAAAGGGGCGGTTTTATGTGGAAAAAAGCGGTAAGTCTGCTGCTGGCGCTGCTGCTGATGCCGATGGTGCCTGTAGCGGCGGACGCAATGCCCGGAAGTGGCGGGGTAATCTATCTGACCTTTGACGATGGCCCCGGGCCGGGCACCGAAGCGCTGCTGGAGCTGCTGGCACGGTACGGGGCGAAGGCGACCTTCTTTCTGGTCAATACGGGCTACGAGATGGATCAGCTGCTTCCGGCCATGGCCGCGGCGGGGCACGGTATCGGTATCCACTCCTACAGCCACGATTTTGCAGCCATTTACAGCAGCGAGGAAGCCTTCATGGAGGATCTTTATGCCATGCAGGCGCTGATCCGGGAGAAAACCGGGGAAACGCCGATGCTGCTGCGCTTTCCCGGCGGCAGCTCCAATACCGTCAGCCGCCGCTACTGCGCCGGGATCATGACAAAACTGACCCGCCGGGTGACGGAGGCGGGGTTTGTCTATTTTGACTGGAATGTGGACAGCGGCGATGCCTACGGCTGCGATGACCCGGAGCAAATCAGCCGCAATGTGATCAGCGGCATCCGGGGGCGGGAAAGGGCGGTTGTGTTGCAGCACGATCTGAATGCATGCAGTGTTCGTGCGGTGGAGCAGATCTTGCGCTGGGGCAGCCGCAACGGCTACCGTTTTCTGCCCCTGACAGAGCAAAGCCCCACCTGCCACCACCGGGTGCAGAATTGAAAAGCAGGCAAAATCTGTGACAGCGAAAAACCGGGGCAATCCCCTGGATAGAAGTAACATCCCCCTGTTTTTCCGATAACCCGGAAGAACAGGGGGATTGCCACACCAGTCTGCGCACTGGTTCACAATGACAGATGATCGTGGCACTGCCACCCGGCAGGGGGATTTTTTGCAAAAAACACACCGGTTGCGCTTGCAACTTTTCGCAGATTGTGGTATAATGCCCCAGGATTGGAGTGAGAGAAATGAAACAGAAAGATTTCAAAAACCGTTCGCCACTGCTGATTTTCCTCAGCTATTTCGGTAACCACAAAAAGCTTTTCTGTCTGGACATTGTGTGCGCCTGCGCCATCGCCGCCATTGACCTGCTGTTCCCGCTGGTCACCCGGAAGGCATTGTATACCTACCTGCCGGAGCAGATGTACACCACCTTCTTTACGGTGATGGGCATCATGCTGGGGGCCTATGTGCTGCGTAGCGGGCTGAATTTTATCGTGGCCTATTTCGGCCATACCTTCGGCATCCGGGTGGAGGCGGATATCCGCTCCGACCTGTTTGCCCATATGCAGAAGCTTGGCTTTGATTTTTATGACCGCAACCGCACCGGCCAGCTTATGAGCCGCCTGACCAGCGACCTGTTCGAGCTGACGGAACTGGCCCACCACGGGCCGGAGGATCTTCTGACCAGCACCGTCACCATCATCGGCGCGCTGGTGGTGATGGCCTCCATCCAGTGGCAGCTGGCCCTGGTGGTGGCGGTGGTGATCCCCATTGCGCTGGTGGTGGTGCTGACCATGCGCCGGATGATGGGACGGGCCTCCAAAGAGGTCAAGCAGAAGACCGGCCACATCAATGCGGAAATCGAAAGCAGTCTCTCCGGCATCCGCACGGCCAGAGCCTTCGCCAATGAATCCGTGGAAAATGCCCGTTTTGAGCGTGCCAACGATCAGTTCAAGGTCTCCAAACGCAAGTTTCACCGGGCCATGGGCATGTTCCACAGCTCGCTGGAGCTGTTCCTGTCCAGCCTGAATGTGCTGGTCGTTCTGGTGGGCGGCTATTTCATTATGAAAAACACCATGGATTACAAGGATCTGACGGTTTTTGTCCTGTATATCGGAA
This sequence comes from uncultured Oscillospiraceae bacterium, assembly GCA_964431445.1. Taxonomy (GTDB): domain Bacteria; phylum Bacillota; class Clostridia; order Oscillospirales; family Oscillospiraceae; genus Faecousia. The sequence goes on from CAYSJX010000014.1 coordinate 22,240, forward strand.
CCTTTGTCAATCCCATGCGCAAGCTGGCGAATTTCTCCGAGATGTTCGCCAACGGCTTCGCCGGCCTGAACCGGTTCGTGGACATCATGCGCACGGAGCCGGGGATTCAGGATAAGCCCGATGCCAGACCGCTGGAGCAGGTGCGTGGCCACTTGCAGGTGGAACATGTCAGCTTTTCCTATGACGGGGATCTGGACGTGCTGCACAATATTGATCTGGAGGTACAGCCCGGCGAGACGGTGGCCATCGTCGGCCCCTCCGGCGGCGGCAAGACGA
>CAYSJX010000015.1:0-7194 GCA_964431445.1 uncultured Oscillospiraceae bacterium
GAACTTGGATTTGGTGAACCACAAAACGAAATCATTACGGTTGCGCTTGTTGGTATCTTCCTCCACGCCGTCCCGGACGCCGACTTCCAGATTTTCCTCCTCATGCTCGCCAAAAACATAGTACTGCGCCAGTGTGGAGGTATCAAAATACACATTGCCCCCGGCCAGATACGCATTGCCCCGCTCCAGCAGCGTCTGCACCATGTGGATATATTCCGCGATGCAGTTTGTGGCAGGCTCCACCACATCCGGCCGCCGGATATTCAGCTTCCGGCAATCGGCAAAGAAGGCATCGGTATAATACTGGGCGATCTCCATGACGGTCTTATGCTCCCGGCGGGCACCCTTGAGCATTTTATCCTCGCCGGTGTCGGCATCGGAGGCCAGATGGCCCACATCCGTGATGTTCATGACCCGGCGGACATTGTAGCCCTCATAGCGCAGGGCCTTTTCCAGCACATCTTCCATGATATAGGTGCGCAGGTTGCCGATGTGGGCATAGTGGTAGACCGTGGGGCCGCAGGTGTACATTTTCACCACATCCGGGTGGTTGGGAACAAACAGTTCCTTTTTATGGGAAAGGGAATTATAAAGATACATGGCTTTTTTCCTCCTGTTGACTGAATAAAAAACGCCTCTTGTGTCCTGAACACAAGAGGCGGGTCATCCGCGGTTCCACTCTCATTTATCACTTGCTATGCACTTGACCGCTCCCGGACGCACATTCCCGGCACTCCCCTGCCCGGGCTTCCAGCCGATGGCCCCGGCTCTCTGATGGGTCGCACGCCGCTACTATTTCCGTTCATTGCGATACTGTGGCCATTTTACCACCGCTGCGGCCACTTTGTCAAGATAAACCGGGGGTTTGGCGGGATTATTTTCCCCGGCAGAAAATTCGTTACTCTCATGCTGTAAAGAACGCTGCCGAAGGTTTGCTTTCCCTGCGGCAGCGATTTTCATCACAGACCCATAATCTCACTGCGGTAGCGGGCAATGCCCTTTCCCAGCAGCTTGATGGCACGGCGCAGCTGATCTTCCTCCAGCACATAGGCAATGCGCACCTCGTTGATGCCCTTGCCGGGGGTCTCATAGAAGGGCGCGCCGGGGGCAAACATCACCGTTTCGCCCTGATCTTCGAATTTTTCCAGCAGCCAGCGCTGGAAGCGGTCGCTGTCGTCCACCGGCAGACTGGCCATCACATAGAAGGCACCCATGGGCTCCTCCACCAGCACGCCGGGGATCTCCTTCAGCCCCTGCACCACCGCATCCCGGCGGACACGGTATTTTTCCCGGCAGCGGCGGAAGAAATCATGATCGGTATGATACAGGGCCGCCGCGCCCTGCTGATCGATGGTGGCCACCGCCAGACGGGACTGACAGAATTTCAGCAGTGCCGCCTGCAGCTCCGGATTTTTCGTAACCACGCAGCCGACACGGGCCCCGCAGGCGGAAAAGCGCTTGGAAACGGAATCGATGATCACGAGATTGTCGTCAATATCCGTAAAGCGCCCCATGGTGGGCACGCCGAACCGGTCATCATAGCAAAACTCCCGGTACACCTCATCGCTGATCAAAAACAGATCGTGCTTTTTCGCCACGTCCGCTATCATGCGCATTTCCTCCGTGCTGAGCACCACGCCGGTGGGATTGCCCGGATTGGTGATCAGAATGGCGCGGGTGTTTTTGGTAATCAGGCTTTCGATCCGATCCCGGAAGGCATAGCGGTACCCCTCCCTGGGGTCTGTGGGCAGGGCCCGGATAACACCGCCCGCCGCATGGACAAAAGTGGTATAATTGGGGTAGTAGGGCTCGGGAATAATCACCTCGGTATAGGGATCGAGAATGCTCAGGCAGGTCAGCAGCAGTGCTTCGCTGCCGCCGGTAGTCACCAGCACATCCCGGTCGGCCAGCTGCACCCCCAGCTGGGCATAGTAATCCCGGATAGCCCGAATCAGCACCGGATTTCCCGGGGAAGCGTCATAGGCCAGTGTCGATCTGCGATAGGTGGAAATGGCCTGATAATACTCCGGCGGTGTGGGAAGATCCGGCTGGCCGATGTTCAGATGATAGATTTTCTTTCCATGCTGCTCCGCCTCTACGGCCAGCGGGTGAAATTTCCGCATGGGAGACGGCTCACAGCGGTTCGCATTGATGGATATTTTCATAAGTACCTCCGGCGGCAGAGGCTCTGCCGCAGTTATATTGCTGATTCAGCTGCCGCAGCACCGGGCAAAGCGCCCAAAGCGCCAGCAGATTGGGGATGGCCATCAGACCATTGACGATCTCGGCAAAACGCCACAGTGTGGCCGTGTTCACCAGCGCCCCCAGCGCCACGGCGGCGGTTTGGAGCCAGGCATAGCGCCGCCAGATGCCGTCCCCGAACAGATACTGGGCGCACCGGGCGCCGTACAGCCCCCAGCCCAGCACCGTTGCCACAGCGAACAGGCAGATGGCAATAGTCACCGCCGTACCGGCCCACGGGCCCAGCGTCAAAGAAAAGGCCCGGCCTGTCAAAGCGGCTCCCTCATCCGTGCCATAAGAAATTTGTACGCCGCTGCACAGGATCACCAGTGCCGTCATGGTGCAGATCACCATGGTGTCGAGAAATACCTCCATGATGCCCATCAGCCCCTGCTCCACCGGGTGAGAAACCGCCGCCCCGGCGTGGGAGATGGAGGCCGTGCCCATACCGGCCTCGTTGGTGAAAACCCCACGGGAAATACCGGTGCGAAGGGCAATGGCCGCGGAACCGACCGCCCCGCCGGTGACAGCCCGGGGCGAAAATGCCCCCAGCACGATTGCCCGCAGCGCACCCGGCAGCGCCGGGGCACGCAACACCAGCACCGCAAGGCACAACAGTATGTATCCGCCTGCCGCGAAGGGCACCAGCTTTTCCGCCGTGGCGGCGATCCGCCCGGCTCCGCCCAGCAGTACCGCGCCGATCAGACCGGCCAGCGCCAGCCCGATCCACAAATTCCATTGCGGTGCCAGCACTCGGCCGGACGCGGCGGCGCACTGGCGGATGCTGACAATCACGGCGTTGATCTGGGTAGCATTGCCAACACCAAAGGCAGCCGCCACCCCGAAGAAGCAGTACACCGCTCCGAGAAAGCGCCAGCGTCTGCCCATGCCGTCCTCGATCATGTACATGGGCCCGCCCAGATACCGGCCCTGCCCATCCCTGCGGCGAAAACGGACGGCCAGCGTGGCTTCCGCAAATTTTACGCCCATGCCAAGAAAGCCGCTGATCCACATCCAGAACACCGCCCCCGGCCCGCCGAGGGCAATGGCCCCGGCCACACCGGCCAGATTGCCGATCCCGACCGTGGCGGCCAGCGCCGTACACAGTGCCCGGAAGGAGGAAACATCCACATCGCCCGTTGCGCTGCGCCCCTCCCTGCCAAAAAAGCGGCGGCAGGCCAGCGGCAGCAGCCGCGCCTGTGCAAAGGCTGTGCGCCATGTCACCAGCAGTCCCGTTCCCAGAATCAGGCACAGCGTCGGCGCGCCCCAGATGATTCCATACAGCTTTTCAATCCATTCCAGCATAGTAACTCCCCCAGTTTACCACCTTTGCATGCAATAAGCAAGACAAATCTTTCCCCTTTTCACATTTTAGGGGCTATACTACCCTATTGCGCTGCTTCTGCGGATATGACGGGCAAAAAGGAGCAGAAATCCCGCACCGCGCTATAATGGAACAGAAGGGGGCTCGAAAATATGGGAATTGTTATTTTGACAGCACTGGGTGTCGGCGGCGCCACCATGCTGGGCGGCGTGGTGGGATTTCTGTTCCGAAATCTCTCCCGCCGCTTTTCTGATCTTGTGCTGTCCTTTGCCGCGGGGGTCATGCTGGCCGCGTCCATTTTGGGGCTTGTGCTGCCCGGTCTGACCCTCGGCGGCCGGCTGGCGCTGCTTTGGAGCGTTGGAGGAATTTTCTGCGGTGCGCTGTGCATGCGCTGTCTGGAACGGCTCATTCCCCATCTGCACCGGCTGTTGGGCGCGCAGGACGGTTCCATATTGGAAAAGGCCCGGCTCAACCGGGTACTGCTGTTCGTATCCGCCATTGCCATCCACAATTTACCGGAGGGACTGGCGGCCGGTGTCGGCTTTGGCACCGGTGACCACGCTCAGGCCCTGCTGATCGCAGGTGGCATTGCTCTGCAAAATGTACCGGAGGGCATGGTGATCATCGCCCCCATGTTGGGCGCGGGCATCAATCCCCGGCGGACGCTGCTCTGCGCCCTGTTAAGCGGAATGGTTGAGATCATCGGGACGGTGCTGGGTTATCTGGCCATCACGGTATCCGTAGCCATACTGCCCTTCGCTCTGGCCTTTGCAGGGGGCACCATGCTCTATGTGATCTGCGATGAAATGATCCCGGATACCCATGCCCACGGCTGCGGGCGCAGTGCCAGCTGGGCGCTGCTGGCCGGATTTTGCCTGATGCTGGTGTTTGACACAATTCTGGGCGGATAATTCGCAACTGGGTTCCTTTACCCGTTGCACAGCCGGGCGACATGTGCTATAATAATCCCAACATAAAGATAAAGAGGGAATCTTAATGGACGCAATCGATCAAAAGCACGCACAAATGACCCAGACACCGGTGGAAAAGCTGATCTGCCGTCTGGCTGTTCCGTGCATCATCAGCATGCTGGTCACATCCTTTTACAACATGGCCGACACTTTCTTTGTCGGACAGCTGAAAAGTAACGCCGCCACCGGTGCCATTGGTGTCGTGTTTTCCATGATGGCCATCATTCAGGCCATCGGCTTCTTCTTCGGGCAGGGCAGCGGCACCTTTATCTCCCGGGCCCTGGGGCAGAAGAATCAGCAGCAGGCGCAGGAAATGGCCGCCACCGCCTTTTTTATTTCCATGGCGCTGGGTGTGGTTATTGCCGTGCTGGGGCTGATTTTTCTGGAGCCGCTGGCCTATCTGCTTGGCTCAACAGACACGATTTTGCCCTACACCAAGGAATATCTGGGCGTCATATTGCTGGGCACGCCGTGGATTGTTTCCTCCTTCGTGTTGAATAACCAGCTGCGGTTTCAGGGCGGCGCGTTCTATGCCATGATCGGCATCACCGCCGGAGCCGTGCTGAACATCATCCTCGACCCGATCATGATCTTCTCCCTGAATCTGGGGGTAGCCGGTGCCGGATGGGCCACTATCATCGGCCAGTTCCTCAGCTTCTGCCTGCTGTACGCCGGGTGCATCCGGGGCGGCAATATCCCCATCAAGCTGCGCAATGTGCGGCTGCGGAGTGTGTATTTTCGGGGCATCGTGCAGGGCGGACTGCCGTCTCTGGCCCGGCAGTGTCTGGCATCTCTGGCCACCATCTGCCTCAACCATGCCGTCAAGCCCTATGGGGACGCGGCCATTGCGGCCATGGGCGTTGTGCAGCGCATTACCATGTTCGGCGCTTCCACCATGCTGGGATTCGGACAGGGCTTCCAGCCAGTGTGCGGCTTTAACTACGGTGCGGGGCTCTATGACCGGGTCAAAAAGGGCTTCTGGTTCTGTGTGAAAGTGTCATTCTGCTTCCTTGTGGTCATCGCTGCGGCGGGCTACGCCTTTGCCCCGCAGCTGATTCGCCTGTTCCGCAATGACGTGGACGTGGTTACCTTCGGCACGGCGGCATTGCGCTTTCAGTGCATCACCTTCCCGCTGCAAAGCTGGATCGTCATGAGCAACATGATGGAGCAATCCATGGGTCGCACGGTGCCCGCCACCTTCCTCTCCATTGCCCGGCAGGGAATCTTCTTCATCCCCATGGTTCTGATCCTGCCCCTGTTTTTCAAAGAGACAGGCATTCAGGTCGCCCAGTCCGCCGCCGACCTCTTCACCTTCCTCTGTTCCATCCCCATCCAAATCTACGTCCTGCGGCATATGGAAAAATAAATCACAGGGGGCTGCGGCAATTGATGCTGCAGCCCCTGTAATATGCTATTGTGTAATATGCCAAGTACAACTGAATATCGGAACATTTCATCCGTTCTTTCTTCTGATCGGGTGGCGGAGGGTGGTTTTCCAGTTTGATTTGGGGACTTTTCTGGCATCGGAGAGGTAAATTTCATGGTGGAGGCGTTTCGGGGAGAAATCGGTTTCGTAGCCGTTTTCTTCCAAGAATGCATCCATGATGGCGACCGTGGCGGGTTCGTCATCGAAGGGGCCCTGATGCAGGATCTGGACGCACTCGCCCTCGTTCACGGTCAGAAACTCTGCGGCTGCGCAGTCCAGCTTTTTCTTCCGGCCGGCTTCCGACACGGCCCAGTCAAAATCCGCCTTCGTCACAAAATCCGGCAGGCGGATGGCGCTGATCCAGTGAAAATCGGCCTTGTTGCGGTAATCGAAGCCCTTCACGCCCTCCTGCCACCAGAAGCCCTCCAGCGGCGGCACCACATAATCATAATACCCCTCGATACGGTGATCGCCCAGTTTGCTCATTTTGATGGTATAGGCAATGGCATACAGCACGGCGATGGACGCCTTATAGGCCCCGCCCTCCTCATTGGGGTCGCCCTTACCACGGACGGCCACATAGTTCATAGGCGGCACGGTCACGATTTGGGGCTTATTCTTGGGCATATAAAATTCCCTGTACTCTTTTTTGAAATCGAAAGCCATCTTCATTCCCCCATTAAAGCATTTTCGTAAAGCAGATGATCCGATTGCCCCCTGCTTGTCGAATCATCATTTTCCATGGTTTCCAGATAAAAGCTGACCGGGCGAAAGCCGTCGTTGCAGGAGATCATGGCAGAGTAGGGATTTTTCATCCACCCGTCGTAAAAATTGCCGCCGCCACGGGCAAGCTCCTCCACAAAGGCCGCCATACTCTCCCACGCGCTGTCGCAAAGGCCCTCGGGCTTGCGCCCCTGCTCGGATACCCAGACCTGTCCCTCAGTCACATCGCAGGCATGGGCCATGGGGTTTTCGTATTGCGCCATGAGATCCGGGTAGCAAACCCGGCGGATGGCTGTGATTTTTACCTTTTTCATCGGCTCACCCCTTTTTTACATTGTAGCACGGTCAGATAATGATTGCAATGACGTTTTTTCCTGCACGTTTTGCCCTGTCCGCCCATTTGGCCGCGCCGCCCCATGTTCGGCCGACGCAGGTCACCACATAATCCGACCGGCGCAGCATCCAGTTGTTGCGCCAGTCGATGGCGTAGCGCGGATGTATCGCTTCAA
>CAYSJX010000015.1:7294-21366 GCA_964431445.1 uncultured Oscillospiraceae bacterium
CGCTCTTCGATCAGCCGCGCCACCGTTTCCCTGACTCGTGGGCGAACGTCCTCCGAGCAATCCCTGTGGCCGAAAAATGTACATGCTGCCATACTTTTCACCCTCTTTTGCAAAATTGCCAGTATCACGGACAATATTTTGCTTCAGTATAGCATACCATATTGGTACTTTGCAACCAATACTGGTCAAAAATGCTATACGAGGTGTCAAAAACGATGGAGCAGAAAATACGAAGAGATCGAAATATGGGAGACAATCTCCGGCGGCTTCGCTGCGATGCCGGTCTTTCTCAGGAAAAGCTATGCGCGCAGCTGCAACGCCGTGGCTGTGATATCGGCCGCACCACCTACGCGAAATACGAATCCGGTGAACTGAACATCCGTGCCAGCGTCATTATTGAGCTTCACAAAATCTATCGTTGTGCCTACGATGAATTCTTCGCGGGGCTGGACTGCGAAACATAATCTACACTGCAAAAGGGACGGATTGCCTGCAGCTTCGCGCTCCTTCTTCTTTTCATCCGCGCGATAATGTCAACTGTTCACCCAGCGGGATGAGATATTTTCCGGCTTTTTTCGCCCTGTCCGCCCATTTGGCTGCGCCGCCCCATGTTCGGCCGACGCAGGTCACCACATAATCTGACCGACGCAGCATCCAGTTGTTGCGCCAGTCGATGGCGTAGCGCGGATGTATCGCTTCAATCCCCTCCGGCAGCATGGTGTCGGAGGTTTCTTCGTGCCCTTTGGGCATGGCGCTGAGTACCACCGCATAGCGGATGTGCGGATACTGCCGGGCCGCCTCCCGCAGAACGCTGCGGACGATAGCATCGAACCGGCCGTGATTGCCCACATAGAACATATCTACCCCGCGCTCTTCGATCAGCCGCGCCACCGTTTCCCTGACTCGTGGGCGAACGTCCTCCGGGCAATCCCTGTGGCCGAAAAATGTACATGCTGCCATATTATTTCACCCCTTTTGAGTTTATTTTAACTCAAAAGGGGTGATCATTTCAAGTGGAAATCGGTATCATTTGACATGGAAAGAGGTGATGCCATGACCATAGGCGAAGCAGTCCGCCAGCGGATCGTTGAACTTTGTCGGGAACGAAATATTTCCCTGAACCGGCTGAGCAGCATAAGCGGGGTGACACAATCCACGGTGAATAATATCGTCAGCGGTCGAAACAACAGTGCCACGGTTTCAACGATCAAGAAGCTGTGCGATGGTCTGGGGCTCACGATTGAAGAATTCTTCAAATGCGAGCTGTTTGCGGATCTGGAGCAGGAGATCAAATAAATGCAGGGGCCTGTCGCAAAAGCGGCAGGCCCCGATTTCCATATAAGGCAGGATTTAATGACAGCGCAGATATTCCCGCAGCTGACCAAGCCAGTCCGGGCAGCAATCGCCAACGGGGCGCAGTTCGCCGTTGCGATACTCCGCAACCTTCACAAAGCCGTTGTCGTTGTCATAAAACTCCGCTTCATCGCAGTAGGGCAGCACCTTGCTGACCGCCTCCCAGCGGCCTTCGAACCGGCGATGGACATCATCGGTAGAGATGTTATGGCCGCCACGGCGAACCCGGTTTTCGATCCGTGCCAGACTTTCCTCTGCTGTGTCCAGACCGATATAATACAGGCGGACACAATAGCCCAGCTCCGACACCTGTCTGGCTGTGGCCTCGGTTTTTCGCCCGGAGAGGGTCGTCTCCTGTGTAAAAGATACGCCCTTCTCGATGCATTCGTTGATTTTCCGAAGTGCGGCCTTGCCGCCCTCCAGCGGGTTGCCGCCCAACTCCGCCGTTATTTTGTCCACATCAATGATCGTTCCCAGTTCTGAACTGCGCTCTTTCAGCACCCCCGTAAAGCTGGATTTTCCAACACCATTGACGCCGCCGACAATTGTATAGATCTTCATATTTTCTGTCCTTTCCAAAGACAAATAAAAGGCAGCTTACTCCAGTCCCAGCTCCGCAGGGAGGAAGCGGGGGCAGACATTTTCCGATGTGACGATCACCGATGCCGCCAGATGGGCACCGATCTGGCAGGCTTCGGCCATGCTCTTGCCGTAGGTCAGGCCGATGGCCACCCCGGCGCAGAAGGCATCCCCCGCCCCGGTGGTATCCTTGACATTGACATTGCGGGCCGGGCAGAAGCCGCTGTTGCCCTGCATATCGGCATAGACCGCCCCCTTCTCCCCCATGGTGACGATCATCCGGGGAAATCTGGCCCGGCAGACCTTCTGGGCAATGACCTTTTCCAGCTGGGCTGCATCCATGGCGGTGTAGTCATCGGAAAACAGGAGTCCGGCCTCCTGCTGGTTGCACACGAAGCAGTCCGCGCTCTGCAAAAAGTCCCGCCGCTCCTGGGCGATGCTCATATTGGCCACGGCAGCATAGATCGGCGTTCCATGCTTCTGGGCCAGGCGGAAGACCCTCTTGATGATCTCCTTGTCCATGTCGATCTCCACCACCACGCTGTCCGCATCGGCAAAAATTTCATCGCCGTGTTCGTCCAGAATGTCGGCAATGGGCAGAAGATCCGGCCGCTAGGAAATGGAGGCGGCCACATCGCCATCATTGCTGAACACAGCCAGCCATGTGCCCATACCGTCAGGAACGGTGCGGATATAGCGGGTATCCACCTTGTGATTTTGCAGCTTCTGCACCACATCCGCCCCGGTACCGGAGGGGTCTACCAGACTGACGAAGGTAGGACGCAGCTCCACATTGGCGATATCCTCGGCAATATTGCGGCCAACGCCGCCGTGAATCTGCTCCACACGGCCCACATTCCGGCCGGCGGGGATATAAACATCCTCCGGATATCCCTTGATATCCACAAATACAGCGCCAATCACAACAATACGCATAGCGATTCTCCCTCAGTTCCTTTTTGCATGTATTATAACAGCCAACGGCAAGGATTGCAAGAAAAACCGCCGCGTGTGCGGCGGTTTCTGTTCTTTCCTGGCTCAGATGGAAATTCCGGCCTTTTCCAGAATGGTGGGAACATTCTTCTCCGCACCGATGGCCATGATATGTACGCCATCGCACAGATGCTGATCCTTGATCTGGGCGATCATTTCGGCAGCCATTTCGATACCCAGCTGCATGGGCAGGCCCTTGATGCCCTTCTCCTTGCCCTCGGCGGCGGCAGCGGCCAGACGGTCGATCATGTGCTGCGGCACATCGATGCCGGGCACGTTTTCATTCATATATCTGGCCATACCGGCGGCCTTCAGAGGGATGATACCGGCCATGATGTGGGTCTTGATTCCGGCAGCGTCCACCTTATCCAGGAAGCGCTTGAAGGTATCCAGATCGAAAATGCCCTGTGTCTGGATGTACATGGCACCTGCTTCCACCTTCTGGCGCAGCTTGTTGATCTGCAAAAACACAGGCTCGTACACCGGTGTGACGGAGGCACCCTTATAGAAGCTGGGCGCGCCGCCGACAATCTCGTTGCCGCCGCAGTCGCAGCCGGTGGCTTCCATTTTGGAGAGCATCTTCAAAATGCCCACGGAGTCCAGATCGTAGACCGGCTTGGCATCCTTGCAGTCACCCACAACGGGATGGTCACCGGTCAGCGCCAGCATGGTATCGATGCCGAAGGCGGCAGCGGCCAGCGCATCGCCCATCAGGGCCATACGGTTGCGGTCACGGCCGGTCATCTGCAAGATTGGCTCCACACCGGCCTGCTTGAGCTGGATGCACAGGCCAAGGCCAGTGGCTTTCAGGCTGGCGGACTGCATATCCGTCACGTTCACGCCGTGAACCTTGCCCCGCAGCAGCTGCGCGGCTTCCATCTGCTCAGAGAAATCATAACCCTTAGGCGGTGCCATTTCGGCGGTCACGCCAAATTTTCCGCTTTCCAGCGCGTCTTTCAAGCAACTCATCGATTATTTCCCCTTTCTCAGGCTGATGGTTCTGGGATAGGCATGGGCCGCATAGCCCTTATCCTCCCGGGTCTGGGTCAGCTTGTCCAGCTGGCCGGTGGCCTCCAGACGGTTGTAAATCTTGATCCATGCGCAGTCATTTTCCGGATTGACCTCGCACTTGCCGTTCTTCTGGCCGCCGCAGGGGCCGTTGACCAGACTCTTGGCGCACTGGGTGATGGGGCAGATGGCACCGGTCTGACCCAGCACGCATTCGCCGCAGAAGTGGCACGCCTCTTCCCAGACACCAAAGCGCACCGCCTCGCCCAGATACATGGTATTGTTAGAGGGATACACAGGCTTGTTGTTGGCGTTCTTTGCCACGCACTGCACACCGTCACCGCAGGACATGCAGATCACGCAGTCGGGGTTGGCGGCATTGATGGCCTTCATTTTGGTGCGGACACCCAGGTTCATGCAGCAGTAATCGCAGATGGTGGTGGCGACCACCTTTTTACCGGCCTGCTCCAGAATTGCGGTCAGTTCCGCGATCTGAGGCTCGCCGCCGGTCTGGCAGGCGGTGGCGCAGCTGCCGCAGCCCACAAGAGCAACGGTTCTGGCATCGCCAACCATAGCCATGACTTCTTCAACAGGCTTCTTTTGCGTAATGATCATGGTAAGCTTCTCCTTCTGTATTCCCTACATATGTAGATTTCAGGAAATGCGCGGCTGTTGCGCGTTCCTTTACCTAATCATTATACTGCATCTGCCACAAAAATCAACCCGTATCTTTTCGCCTGTTTTGGCACAGTTTATAACATTTTTCGGGCGGCTGGTCTGGCGAAACCGCCGCCTCAAAAAATTTTTCTTTGCGTCTTGTGCGGCGGTGCGGAACGTATTATAATAGGGGAAGAAAAAGAAAAGGGGGAGTTATATGACCCTGAAAGAATTACAGGTCGGCTCCAGCGCCGTGGTCACGGCCGTGGGCGGACAGGGCAGTCTTCGCCAGCATTTTCTGGACATGGGCGTGATCCCGGGTGCGGAGGTCACGGTGGTCAAGCTGGCGCCCATGGGCGATCCCATGCAGCTGCTGATTCACGGCTACGCCCTGACCCTGCGCCTCGATGACGCGCAGCAGATCACCATTGAACCCATCAAACGGTGCAGCAGACCGGACTGCCGGACGGAAAACTTCGGCCGTGGCCATCACCCGGGCCTTGGCGAGGGTGGCCGTTTTCATGAAAAGGGAGACGGTGACCCCCTGCCGGAGGGCACGGAGCTGACCTTTGCGCTGGTGGGCAACCAGAACTGCGGCAAAACCACCCTGTTCAACCGGCTGACCGGTTCGAACCAGCATGTGGGAAATTTCCCCGGCGTGACCGTTGACCGCAAGGACGGCCCCATCCGTGGCCATGCCAACACCAGCGTGGTAGACCTGCCGGGCATCTACTCCATGTCCCCCTACTCCAGCGAGGAGATCGTCTCCCGCAACCACATCCTGCTGGACAAGCCGAAAGCCATTATCAACATTCTCGATGCCACCAATATTGAGCGCAATCTCTATCTGACCATGCAGCTGCTGGAAATGGATGTGCCCATGGTGGTGGCGCTGAATATGATGGACGAGGTCACGGGCAACGGCGGCTCCATCGATATCAACGGCATGGAAGCGCTGCTGGGGGTGCCGGTGGTGCCCATTTCCGCTGCGAAAAATTCCGGTGTGGATGAGCTGATCCGCCACGCCATCCATGTGGCCGCCTATCAGGAGCGGCCCAGAAAACAGGATTTTTGCGACAAGCAGGACTACGGCGGTGCCGTCCACCGCTGCCTGCATGCGGTGGATCATCTGATTGAAGATCACGCAGAGCGGGCGGGGCTTCCGGTGCGCTTTGCCTCCGCCAAGGCCATCGAAGGCGACAGCCTCATTCTCGAGCAGCTCAAGCTCGATCCAAACGAGACGGAAATGCTGGAGCATATCGTGGTGCAGATGGAGTCGGAACGGCAGCTGGATCGGGCCGCCGCCATTGCGGATATGCGCTTCAGCTTCATCCGCAGACTGTGCGAGCAGACCGTCATTCACCCCCGGGAGAGCCGGGAGAGTCTGCGCAGCCAGCGCATCGACCGGATCCTTACGGGAAAATATACCGCAATTCCCTGCTTCATCGCCATCATGCTGCTGGTATTCTACCTGACCTTTGAAGTGATTGGTGCATTCTTTCAGGGAATTCTGGAAAATCTGATCGACCGGCTTTCCCTTGTTGTGGACGCGGCACTGACCGCCGCCCATGTCAATGCCGCCATCCATGGGCTGATTATCGACGGAATTTTTGCCGGTGTGGGCAGTGTGCTCAGCTTTTTGCCCATTATCGTGATCATGTTCTTCTTCCTTTCCATGCTGGAAGACAGCGGTTACATTGCCCGGGTGGCCTTCTTCATGGATAAGCTGCTGCGGCGCATGGGACTTTCCGGGCGGAGCATCGTGCCCATGCTCATCGGCTTCGGCTGCACCGTCCCCGCCGTCATGTCCACCCGCACCCTGCCCAGCGAACGTGACCGGAAAATGACCATTCTGCTGACGCCCTTCATGAGCTGCTCGGCCAAGCTGCCCATTTACGGCTTTTTCGTGGCCAGCTTCTTCCCGGCCCACCGGGGACTGATCATGACGGGGCTGTATCTGCTGGGCATCGCCTGCGGCATCGGCATGGCCTACCTGATGAAGGCCAGCTTGTTCCGGGGAGAGGCTGTGCCCTTCGTCATGGAGCTTCCCAACTACCGTCTGCCCGGGGCAAAGAACGTGTCCCAGCTGCTGTGGGAAAAATCCAAGGACTTTTTGCAGCGGGCGTTTTCCGTCATTTTGATTGCTTCCATTGCCATCTGGTTCCTGCAGAGCTTTGATCTGCACCTGAATCTGGTGGAGGACTCCCAGCAGAGCATTCTTGCGGCTCTTTCCGGGCTGCTGGTGCCCCTGTTCCGGCCCATCGGGCTGGGCGACTGGCGGATCTGCACCTCCCTGATCAGCGGTTTCATGGCCAAGGAAAGTGTGGTCGCCACCATGGAGGTACTTTTCGGCACCTCCATCCAGACAGCCATCACCCCCCTGACCGCCGCCAGTATGCTGGTATTCAGCCTGCTGTACACCCCCTGTGTGGCCGCCATCGCCGCCATCCGGCGGGAGCTGGGGGCTAAATGGGCCGCGGGCGTGGTGCTGGGACAATGCGCCGTTGCGTGGCTGGTGACGCTGCTGATGCGGCTGCTGCTGGGAGGCGTGCTATGAATGCGGCCGATTATGTGCTGCTTGCATGCATCGCATGCGCCGTAGTCGCGGCCATTTTCGCCATCCGAAAGCAGCGAAAAAAGGGCGGCTGCTGCGGCGATTGTGCCCAGTGCAGCCATTGCGGAAAATAAAAAATCCATGTTAATCGTTGGGTAGAGCCAAATCATTCCGCCGAGCTTGCAATCCATGACGGCAGAATCAGGCAAAGCGGCAGTGCCGGGGGGGCACTGCCGCTTTATGTTACCGTTTTTTCTGTCAGACGGGTGGTGCGATCTTCTTTTTCATGAAGAACAGCGCCGCCAGCGCGATATTGCCCAGCATCGATACACCCGCCACGCTCAGGCCAACGATGCCCATCGTTCTGGCCGTATTCAGCTCCGCCTGCTGGGAATCATTGGTGGATGTCAGATCGGCAACGTGCCCGGCATTCTCGGCATCCTGCTGCTCCAGCAGCGCACGCAGCGCCGCGTCCGCCTCGGCATAGGCCTTTTCCATCTCTTCCAGACGCTGCCGGGTATCTTCCCCATTTGCATCGATGGCCGCCTGCAGCTCCTTTCTGGCATCTTCCAGCGACTGCCGCAGCTGATCGATCGCCTTTTGCAGGGCATCGTCCGCCGCGTTCATGGCGGCCTCCAGCGTGGCCAGCTTATCCGATGTATCCTTGCTCAGCGTCTTTATGCCGGCTTTGAGCAGCTCATCCGCCGCCTGATAGGCTGCCGTCAAATCGGCAACCGCAGCCTTGATTTCCTCGCCGTTGACCTGATCTCCGGCCTCGATAGCTGCCGACAGGTCTTCAATGGCCTGTGTCAGCTTGGCCTGCACGGCATCGATGGAGTTTTGCAGCGCCTGCACGGAATCCTGCAACGCCTTTTCCAGCTTGGTGGTATTTTCGTCCGCCAGATCAATTCTGCCGCTGAGTAGTTGATCTGCCGCTTCGTAGGCTTTCGTCAGTTCCGCGACCGCGTCCTTGATTTCCTGACTGCTGGCCTGATCGCCGGCCTCAATGGCCGCCGTCAGATCTTCCACAGCCTGCTCAAGCTTCCCCTGAACGGACTCGATGGAGTTTTGCAGTGCGGTCACTGCATCCTGCATCGACTGCTCCAGCTTGGCGATATTTTCATCCGCAAGATCAATTCTGCCGCTGAGCAGTTGATCCGCCGCTTCATAGGCTTTCGTCAGCTCTTCCATGGCTGCGGCGATTGCCTCTCCGTTATCCTCGGCCACGGCGTTTTTCAGATTCTCTGTGGCTTCGCTCAGTTCCTGACGGACTTTTTCAAAGAGGGCGTAGGTCTCCTGCGAACTCATGGCAAACAGGCAGTATGCCTCATTGGAAAAATCACTGTTCTTGCCGTCCACCTGATGGGTCACGGAAATCAGGGCATAGGTCGCCTCGTGCTCTTCGTAATCGCTCACATCGATCACAAACTGGTGCGCCTGACCCTCGCCCTTGTGGGGCACGGTGCCGATTTTGGTGGGTTCCCCATCCATCCGATAGACATCGAATTCATCCGGCGAAATTCTGCCATAGCGCAGCTCCGGGGAAGTCCAGGAGAGGGTCACCGTTCCCCCAACATCTTCTATATTGGCGGTATAGCCGGCATGCAGATCCGTCACCGGGCTGACGGGCGCTCTGGCCCCGCGCACGGCATAGCCGACAAACAGCACATCATCAAAAAGCTTATCCTCCGGCTCGGTCTTCCAGCCGATCAGCTTCCAGGAAAAACCGTAATCCGACTCGGAGGCATTCAGGTTCTGCACCGTACCGCTGGTGTTGGTGCCGGTGATCACGGCACGGGAGACCGTGCTGCTGCGCAGGCCCTCGAAGCTGAGCGCCACGCCGCCGTAGACCTTGAACCGACCCAGACCGCCGCCGGCCATGACCGTCAGGTTGAAATAGCCGCCGTCACTGTGGGTGTGGCTCTGCTCCTCCGTCAGGGTAGTCGTGTATTCCAGCTGGGTGGTGCCGCCGGAGTGGGACAGCTCCATCCATGTCGAGCCGCTCAGCTCCATGCCATTGGCATATTCGGAGTGATTGTTGGCATAGGCAAAGGGGTTACCCTCATTGTCGAGATGATACTCGGCGATATCGCTGCTGTCGATAATATCCAGATTATAGACAGCCTTGCCCGCCGCCGTATCCGCCGCCGTGACGGAGCTGACGCCATAGTTGGCGTTGTAATCCGTGGCAAAGGCATTGTACTGGTCGATTGAGAGAGAGGACATCACCGGATACTGGGGCACCGCCACCACCATGGCACTGCCCTGATCGGCGCTGCCGGTCCAGTCGTTTCCTCCCATACTGCTGTAGCCCTTGGCGATCTCGTAATTATACAGATACACCAGTGTCCGGCGCAGGATCACCTGATTTTCGCCGTTGGCCTCAAAGGTGGTGGTATACGTCGTCTCCCGGGAGCGGGTGTATTCATTGATGATCTCCGAACAATAGCCGGCGTCAAAGGCGACCTTCGCCACACCGGCCTCCACCTCGGTAGAAACGCCGACACTGTAGGAATACTCCTCCCCATGGCCCTGAGAGACCACATAGCTCTCGGAATAGCCGTAGGTGGTGGAGCTGTTGCCCGGATCAAACTCCGCGAAATAGGGGGCTGCCTGCAGCACGGCCACCACATTGGGGTCGGTATAGACGAAATCCTTGCCCACATACTTGGCAACAATGCTGTCATCGTCATAGTCGATTGGGATCAGAATGCAGTTGAGCCGCTCGGTGCCGATTTTATCACCCCGCCCCTGCACCAGCCAGCCCTCGCCGTTGCCATCGCCGGTCATGGTGAATCCGGTCACATTCACAGCCCCGGCAGAAATCGTGCTTCTGGCGGAGATTGTCAGCTTGCGGAAGTTATAGTCATCGCCTTTGTTCTGCTTGTAGCCCACGATCATGGCGATCGACTCCACGCCATAGGGGTCATTGGTGAAATTTCCCACCGCGGTGCTGTAAATGAAGTTTTCGTTGACATCGTCCTGGCCGGGCACGCTGGTTTGCAGCTTCTCGAAATAGCTCAGATTGTCTGCCCGGGTGGGCACACCGTCATCATTGAGCATATAGATATAGCCATTGAGGAACATGTACTCTTTCGTGTGCATACCGGCAAAGGCGATGCACTCCACGGAGAACTGCTGCCAGACCCTTTCTCCGACACGCAGGCTGTCCCCATAGCAGATCGGGGAGACATTGGTGATCTGCTGCAAAGAGCCCGCCAGATCGAGCGCCCCCCGCTCGCAGTTATAGTAGGCGAAGGTGAACCGGCCATCATTTTGAATTTTGACCCGGTCGCTGTCAGAGGTCGTGCTGGTGAAACCGGCCACCACAACCTCCTGATAGCCGTCCCCATCGATATCACCCACGGACACGCCGGGGGCGACCATGGTATCGTAAGTATAGGTATTTTTCCCCGTCTCCTTATAGATGCAGGTGGTGGCCTTTTGCAGATCCGCAACGCCGTTGGTAACGCCCTTTTTGCCATAGCCCACCGTCAGCTCCGGCCACCAAAGATCCCTGCGGGCACCTTCGCCATCGCTCCAGTCGTTGCAGTAGGCCAGAGAGACCAGATCGTCAATACCGTCACCGTTGACATCGCCGGTGGTCAGGGCCAGACCCAGCCGTTTCGAGGGATCGACCGAGCCGCCAACACCGGAAGCCCGATAACTGGCCATTTGGTAGTCGGTAAGCCTGTTGGTTTGGACATCGTAGTTCTGTAAGAGACTCATAGCGGACTGGCCGGCCGTCAGCTTCACCTCGGTCAGGCCACCGGTGGTGCCATAGTCGTGGGTATCGCCGCCGGAGCCGCCAAAGCCGGCCCAGACCACCACGGAGTCCTTGCCGTCACCGTCATAGTCGCCCGCCGTGATCTGGATAAAGTTCTTCGCGTCAACCGTGTCGATACCCGTGGGTTTGGTTGTAGCATCATATCTGTTGGAAGTGTCCATCCACCATGCGTTCATCAGCTGGATGCGCATGGGCTCCAGTGATTCGCCCTCTTTATAGGGCCAATAGATAATATTCTCGTTGCAATATCCGTCAGGGCCACCGGTCACCTGCGCGATTCTCAGAAAATACATCTCGATATATGCCGTATCATGGTTATAGCCAACGAGGGCAATGTGGTTCTTTCTGCCGCAGCCGGTGGGGTCGAAGGCCACAGCCTGCGTGTAGGACATAATATTGGCAAGGTCGCCGAGATCTGTGATGGTATTATTCAGCCCAGGCATTGTGTCCGTCTTAAAGCTGCCGTCCAGATAGTTTTCAAATGTTGCGTTCAAAATCTTCTTTTTATCACTGGTCACATCCGCGGTGACATAGGTCAACAGTTCAGGATACTCCATCATGGTGAAGACTTCATTGAGCGCCGTGCCATAGGGAGAGATGGTATCCTCGTCAAAGCCCTGCGGTTTGGTGTAGTTCTGCTCGATCATGGCCTTCAGATTCGGATCGGTCACCCCATCCACCCCCGCGGCGCTCACCGACATTTCCGGAGAAAGAACCGTGAGCAGACTGACGACCATGCTCAATGCCAGGATCATCGACAATACTCGTTTCTTCACAACAAGCCCTCCCAATTCACTGTGTATTCGCACGTACGCAGCTAGCCGCCCGCCGCACCGGGCCAGCGCCCAACGCCGCAAGAGGCTACCTAACGTTCGTTTTCATTCTATCACACGCCCGCCCACCCTGTCAAGCCGAACCACGGATTTTGCCGGTTTTGCAATATTGAATACATTCATGAAATCGTGCTACGCTCGGTAAAATCCTCACTTCGTTCGGATGAAATCTTCTGCCTACGGCTTCAGCTGAAATTAAATCCGCCTCCTTATCCCGACAAAGTCGGATTTCATCGCAAAGCGATTTCGTCCACCGCAGGTGGATTTCTTCCGCAAGGGCGGATTTAGCAGAAAAAAGCCAAGTCGAAAATTCGACTTGGCTTTTTCTGGCAGGGGCACAAGGACTTGAACCCTGAGCCTACGGTTTTGGAGACCGCCGCTCTACCAATTGAGCTATACCCCTATATGTAAAAAGGCGGATGCCTTATTTTGAATGGTGGGCCCTCAGGGATTCGAACCCGGGACGATCCGGTTATGAGCCGGAGGCTCTAACCAACTGAGCTAAGGGCCCGTAAATCTCACAGGTGTCTGAGCACCATCGCAGGGGCTATTGTATCAAATACCCGGCAAAATGTCAAGCATTTTCTTTACAAAAAAGCGGCGCTGCCTTTTATGCTCCGGCAGCGCCACTTATCCATCCATTGCAGCCTCAGCTTTGGGACTGGGGCAGTCTGCTGCGGCGACGGCGGCGGCGACGGCCGGTCTGTCTGGGTGCGCTCTCCGGCTCCGCCTTTTCCGCCCGCTGGGCATAGGTCTGCGCCGCCTCGGATGTGGCTTCATAGGTCAGGCGGCTGACACGGATGGTTTCATCCGGCTGCACCGACAGCCGCACACGGATCAGAAAGCTTCCATGCTCCGGGCACTGGGCCATATCCATATACCGGTGCCCCGGCTGGGCAAACCAGCGTCTCCCCAGCATCCGGCCGCCGCAGACCGGGCAGATATTCTCTTCCCCGGACATGGCCGCGAGGGCCGCCTGCTTGTCGGCATAGCCGTGGTAGACCCGGCGGGCGATGCAGCCGGGCAGCTGGGCGCCATGGAAACCGTCTTCATGACTTTTCAGCGCCGCATCGTACTCCCCCGTTCCCCTTTCCAGATCCAGCCGGGCGCAGATCAGCGCCGTATGGTAGGCATCACCAAGGGCATCATGGGCCGGGCGGGAGGCTTCGATATTGAACATTTCCATGGCCGTTTTCAGGGCTTTCTGGGCATTGGAGCCATCCGTCTGGGCGTTGAAGATCATCTGGGCGTTATACCAGCGGCCCGTCCAGCTGTCATCCAGCCGGAACAGCTGCAAATTCTCCCGCAGAATGCCGATATCGTCAAAGCCCCATGTCAGGAAGGTCACATCCTCCCCGCACCACTGGCGGAAGAGCTCCATGGCCTGCGGAAACGGGATTCCTTCCGCCAGCAGGCGGTTTTCCTTAATACCCGTCAGTTTGCTGACACGGCGGTTCAGACGGCGGTAGTACTTGGGCTGGATCAGCACCTGAAATTCGTCCTGCACCTGCCCCTGCCCAGACAGACGCACCGCGCCGATCTGGATGATCTCCCCCCGGATGGCCACCGGCAGCACCTTTTTCGCGGAGGGTGAGCCGGGCCACGGCTGATTCCACTCCATATCCAAAACGATATAATCCATGAATTACCTCTTATTTTCTCCTGCGCAACCCGGTGCAAGCGGTCTGGCCGGAAGCAGCAGGCAGCTCCTGTTCGTAATTATTCTTATCATACCACATTTGCAATGCTCCTGTAAACAGGAAAAGCGCTTTTTTGCCAAAAAGAATGATCGTAGGGGCACCCTCCATAAGGAAGGTGCCCCAAGCGGCTCTTGTATCTAAATTAAATAATTGATTTCGTTAATCGGTATAGTCTGTGGCTACGCCGTTTGCTCTTTGTGTTCCGATATATGATTCCGGAACGCTTCTTCCATTTCTTCGGGACTGAGTTCTCGCAGGATGCCGACACCGTTATAGTAACTACTCCCTATCTGAACTCGCTTGCCATCGAGGTATCTCGATGCCTGTACTACGATTTTATCAATTAATTCGTGTACGAACCCGGCAGTCATTTCATTGCTTTCCGTTATCTGCCTGACTTTCTCGATAAACCTCTGCAAATTCTCGGTCTTGTCCGTTTCTGTATTGAGGTAATTTTCATATCGGGAAGTGCGGATTTTTAGTTCCGCTGTTCTTCTTCGTAGGACATTGATAAAGCAGCATAGCGATCATCGGATTTTTTCCCGATAGCGTTAAGTAAATATATTATTTCAATTCTCGCTTTTTATAGAATACAATCGACAGATACC
>CAYSJX010000016.1:0-20953 GCA_964431445.1 uncultured Oscillospiraceae bacterium
TTTACAGCTTTGGGGTCAGGCTCATCACCTGACCCCAACATTTATTATAGAACCTAAAATTCATCGGGTGCGCTACAGCGCACCCGATTTTCGTTTACAACCGGCAGAAAATATGCTACAATGCAGGAAAGGCGGTGATACCATGCAGCAGCGCATTGCCCGGGCGCTTCCGGCCCGGCATCCATGGCGTGACAGCATTCATTATTATGACACTATCGGTTCCACCAACGATCTGGCCCTGCAAATGGCCCGTACCGGGGCACCGGCGGGCACCATCGTGGTGGCCGGCTCCCAGACCGGCGGCCACGGCCGCATGGGGCGCAGCTTCTGCTCCCCTGCCGGGATGGGGGTGTACCTCAGCTGTATCCTGCGGCCCCAGTGCCCGCCGGAACAGCTGCTGCATCTGACCTGCGGCACAGCCGTTGCCGCCATGGACGCGGTGGAGCGGGCCTTCGGCCTGCGCCCCGGCATCAAATGGACTAATGATCTGGTGATTGGCACACAAAAGCTGGGCGGGATCCTGACCTCTCTGCAAATTGACCCCGCTACCGGTCTGGCCGCCTCTGCCATTGTGGGCATCGGGATCAACTGCCGGCAGCGCCGGGAGGATTTCCCGCCGGAGCTGCGGGAAACCGCCTGCTCTCTGGCCATGCATGTGCCCGACGCTCCACCGGAGACTCTGGCGGCGGCCCTGATCGAGACATTGTGGGAGCTGGACGGGCTGCTTCTGAGCGGCCGGGCGGCGCTGATGGCGCGCTACCGTGAAAACTGTGTCACACTGGGAAAGGCCGTCAGCTGGCAGGCCGGCGATCAGCTCCTGCACGGCACCGCCGAATCGCTGGAGGAAGACGGCTCTCTTGTGCTACGCCTGCCGGACGGAAGGGCGCAGCGGGTGTGCTTCGGGGAAGTAAGCGTGCGGGGAATGTACGGATATT
Source organism: uncultured Oscillospiraceae bacterium (assembly GCA_964431445.1). Lineage (GTDB taxonomy): Bacteria > Bacillota > Clostridia > Oscillospirales > Oscillospiraceae > Faecousia. The sequence continues at coordinate 936 of CAYSJX010000016.1, forward strand.
TGTAAATTTTCCGCAAACCGGCCAATTTTCCGGTTGCATTTTTGCGCCGCTTTGGCTATACTATGTTCAGAATATTTTTTAGGAGGAGCATTTCCATGAAAGTTTTTTCTGCTGTTTTGAAAATCGTGGCCGCTCTGGCCGCCATTGCCGGTGCCATCTATGTCATCGCCACCTATGGTGACAAGATTGTTGCATGGGCCAAGAACCTGCTGGGTAAGTGCGATTACTGCGCCGATTGCGAATGCAACTGCAACGGCGAATGCACCTGCGAGGATGACTGCGCCACCTGCGATTGCGAGTGCGAGGAAGCCCCCGCGGAAGAGCCCGCCGAGGAAGCCGCTGAAGAGCCCGCCGAAGTCCCCACCGAGGAAGTCGTCGCCGGTGAGTCCGATTTCGAAGGCTAAGAGACTCTGTACTGACCAAAACACGCAAAGTGGCCCGGGATCCATGGATCCCGGGCCGTTTTTTATCCGTTTGTGAGAATGTTGACCAGCATTTCCACACAGCGCTCCATATCCTCTACCGGGATATATTCGAAGCGGCCGTGGTAATTTTCGCCACCGGTACACAGATTGGGGCACGGCAGCCCCTCATAAGACAGGCGGGCCCCGTCCGTTCCGCCCCGAACCGGCACATCCTCCGGCTCCATGCCGGCCTCGCGCATGGCCTGTCTGGCCTTTTCCACGATGTGCATCACCGGCTCGATGCACTGGCGCATATTGAAATAACTGTCGGTAATGGTAACAGCGCAGCTGTCCGGGCCGTATTTGGCATTAATAAAGTCCGCTGCCGCCTGCATCAGCACCTTCTTCGCCTCGAATTTCTCCATGTCATGATCCCGGATGATATAGTGCAGGTTTGTCTCCTCCACCGAACCGGCCATGCCATGGAGCATGATAAAGCCCTCATAGCCCTGGGTATGCTCCGGCCGCTGGGCTGCCGGCAGCAGGGCATTATACTCCATGGCCAGAAGCTGAGAATTGACCAGCTTATCCTTGCCAGAGCCGGGGTGGATGCTCAGCCCCCGCAGGGAAACCTTGGCGGAAGCGGCATTGAAGTTTTCATATTCGATCTGCCCCAGTGTGCCGCCGTCGGCGGTGTAGGCATAGTCCGCCCCGAAGTGCGCCACATCGAACCGATCCGCACCCCGGCCGATCTCTTCATCCGGGGTGAAGGCGATTTTCAGGGTGGCATGGGCGCAGCGGCGGGTCATCAGGGTCTGGGCAGCAGTCAGGATTTCCGCAATACCCGCCTTGTCATCGGCCCCCAGCAGCGTGGTGCCGTCTGTCACAACAAGATGCTTGCCCCGGTGGTTTTTCAGGCTCTCATAGTCCCGCTCCCGCAGGTAGATCCCCTGCTCCACATTCAGGCAGATGTCGCCGCCGTCATAGGCCACCACCTTCGGCCGCACATGGGCCCCCGGCGCGTCCGGCGCGGTATCCATATGGGCGATCAGGCCGATCACCGGCAGCTTCGGATTGCCCGGCACCGTGCCGTAGACATAGCCGTTTTCATCCATATGGGCATCGGCTATGCCCATTTGGCGCATTTCCTCCACCAGCGCGGCGGCCAGTGTCTTCTGCCCCAAAGTGGAGGGGCAGGTTTCGCTGTCCTCCCGGGACTGGGTATCATAGGTCACATAGCGCAAAAAACGCTGCAAAACTGTTTCCATGGCTTCCTCCCGCGGTCATCGCCGCTATTTATTCTCCCACTGGTGATACTGGCTGCTTTTTTCATACAGCCGCAGATAACTGTCATAACGGGTCGGTTCCAGCTGCCCCCGCTCCAGCGCCGCGCGCACGGCGCAGCCCGGCTCCGCCCGATGGGAACAGTCGTGGAACTGGCATTTTCCGATGTAGGGGGCAAAATCGGCAAAGGCGAACTGGAGATTTTCCTTCAAAATCACATCCATCTGATCCGTGTCGAAGGAGGAAAAGCCCGGTGTGTCCGCCACATAGGTCTGCTCGTCCAGCCGGTACAGCTGCACATGGCGGGTCGTATGCCGCCCTCGTCCCAGTTTATCGGACACTTCGCCGGTGGCCAGCCCCAGCTGGGGGCAGAGGCGGTTGAGCATACTGCTCTTACCAACGCCGGAATTGCCGGTGAAAGCGGCCAGCTTTCCGCACAAAAGCGATCGCAGCTGCTCCACACCTTCGCCGGTCTGGGCGCTGGCCTGAATGACGGAAAATCCTGCCCGGCGGTAAATCCCGGCCAGATCCATCGCCGGATCCAGATCACATTTGTTGACGCAGATGCAAACCGGCACCTCCTGATCCCCGGCAATGGCCGCCACACGATCGATCAGATACGGCCGGGTAACGGGATTGACATTGGCTGCGAACACCACAAGAAGATCAACATTGGCCACCGCCGGGCGGACAAAGTGGTTTTTCCGTGGCAGGATGGCTTCGATCATCCCCCGGCCATGTTCCATGGAGATGCGCACCATATCACCGGTCAGGGGGATATCCTGACTGTGGCGCAGCCGCCCCCGCCCACGGCAGGTCACGCTGCCGCCGGGAATCTGCACCTCGTATTCACCACTCATGGAGCGCAAAATGCGCCCGGTCAATGCTTCATTCATCCGCTTCAAAATCCACCGTTATCATCTCATAAATTTCGCCGTTGATATACACGGTACACACCTGTATACCGCTGCCGGTCAGGGAAAGGGTCAGCTGGGTCTGATGGGGCTGCATACGGGTGTCGGGCTGAACGGTCACGCCGTCCAGTTCCACCCGCAGAAGATAAACCTCCTGCATATCCGGCAGGGTGAAGGTAAACTCTATGGTGCGCCGGGGCGGCTGTGTAGGGGCAGAAGGGTCTGTCGGCGCTGTTGGATCCGTCGCCTCCGTGGGAGGATTGGGGTCAATTCCCGTGGAGTATTCGATCACGATGCGGGTCGTCACATCCAGCTCCTTCTGGGGCACAACAGACTGGCTAAGCACCTTGCCATAGGGTGCCACATTGTCCACCGGCACCCACTCCAGATTGTAAAAGCCGTTGTGATTGAGCACCTGCTCGGCAGTATCTTTCATCATGCCGCTGCCGGCCAGCAGATTGGGCATTTTAGCCGTCACCACCGCCGGGCCGCTGCTGACCCACAAAATCACCGTCTCCCCTTTTTTCAGCGCTTCGCCCTCGGCCGGGCGGGTGCGGATGATCTGCCCGGCGGGATAAAGGTCGCTGTTTTCCTCCCGGCAGAGAATATACAGTCCGATTTGCAGATTGTCCAGATACTCTCTGGCCGTCTCCTGCTCCATGCCCACCAGATCTACCATACTCTGGCTCGGCGGCTCTTCTCCCAGACTGACCACCACCAGCACCACGGTACCCTCGTCCTGATAGGTTCCGGCCTCCGGCTCCTGGCGGATGATCTGCCCCTTGGCGTATTCGCTGCTGTATTCCGGGATCTGCTGCACCACCACAATGCCCTCATACTGGGGCAGCTGCTCATAAAGCTGACCCACAAGGGGCGGGATCTGCACCTGCTGTGTCTGCTGCATGGAGCCGATCATCAGCGCCAGCACCACAAGAATGGCCAGCAGTGCCACCGCAGAGCAGGAAACAATGGCGATCATCGCCGCACGGCTGCGGGGTATCGGCTGGGCAGGGGAGTGCTTCTTTTCCGGCGGCTTCTGCGCATCCTTTTCCCCGGGATCCACAGGCGTCTGTTCCTCTTTCACCGGCGCAATGGTGCCGGTATTGCGCGCATCGGGACCGTAACTGAACAGTACGGCAGGATCCTTGCGCAGTTCATCCATATCATAGAGCATGGCCGTCACATTGGCGTAGCGATCCGCCAGATCATGGGCCATGGCGTGCATGATGATCTGCTCCAGCCCCTGAGGCATATTGGGATTGAACACGGAGGGCTTCTGGGCCCCGCCGTTGATATGCTGAATGGCCACGGAAACGGGGCTGTCCCCGTCATAGGGCGGGCGCCCGGCGATCATTTCATACATCACAACGCCCAGCGAATAGATATCCGAGCGGTGATCCACCCGGCCGCCCCTGGCCTGCTCCGGCGAAATGTAGTGAACGGAGCCGAGGGCCTCCTTGGTGGTGGTGTCGGATTTGGTCATGACCTGCGCAATTCCAAAATCGGCCACCTTGACCGAGCCGTTTTTCAGCACCATGACATTGTGGGGCTTGATATCCCGGTGCACCAGTCCCCGGCTGTGGGCATGCTCCAGTGCCTTGGCGATCTGGATGGCAAAATGCAACGTCTCTTTCCAGTAGAGCACGCCCTTGCGCTCCATGTACTGCTTTAAGGTGATGCCGTCGATCAGCTCCATGACGATATAATCGGCATCATCCGACATGGAAACATCATAAACCGACACGATATTGGGATGGCTCAGCATGGCCACGGCCTGCCCCTCCGCATGGAAGCGGCGGCGGAATTCCTCATCGTGGAGATTTTCGTCTTTCAATACCTTGATGGCCACCAGCCGGTTGAGCCGGTGACAGCGGGCTTTATATACAACGGCCATACCGCCGGATCCGATTACTTCCAGGATCTCATAGCGGCCATCGAGCATGCGGCCGATATATCTGTCCATATCCATTTGCTAACTCCTTCCGCCCCGGCTCACAGCTGCACCAGCACGCAGGTCACATTGTCCGATGCGCCCCGGGCTTTGGCGATTTCCAGCAGATTCCGGCAGCAGTGCTGGCGATTGACCCCGTGGACAACTTCAAAGAGGATCTCCTGCTCGTCCACCAGATTGGAAAGGCCATCGCTGCACAGCAGCAGGCAGTCCCCCCGCTCCAGATCCAGCCGGAACAGGTCGCACTGCACACTGCTCTCCGTGCCAACGGCACGGGTGATCAGATTTCTGCCGGGATAATGGCGGGCTTCCTCCGCCGTCAGTTCGCCCCGGCTGATCATCAGCTCAATCAGGGAATGGTCCCGGGTGACGCGCTGAATACCGGCTCTTCCGATCCGGTAGGCCCGGCTGTCACCCACATTGAGCACCGTCGCATGGCGGCCTCGCACCAGTGCGGCCACCAGTGTGGTGCCCATGCCGAGGAAGGCTTCCGACTGCTGCGACTGATCGAATACCATGTAATTTGCCAGTTTTCCGGCAGCGAGGAGCATCGCGTCGATCTGCTCCTGCGCCATATCCGTCCGGTAGCGCTCCACCACGTCCCGGCAGAACACATCGGCGGCAAGGGAGCTGGCGATATTGCCCGAGCGCGCGCCGCCCATGCCATCGCAAACCACGCACAGCAGGGCATTTTTATCCAGCTGCTCTACCTGATAGACATCCTGATTTTGTGGCCGGACACAGCCCGGATCCGTAATGGCCCAATACTGCACAAGGTTCACCTCTTATTCTTCCGTGGTATATTTGCGGCGCAGCTGGCCGCAGGAGGCATCGATATCGCCGCCGAGGGTGCGGCGGACGGTGGCGGGAATGCCACCCTCCTCCAGAATTTTCTGGAAGGCTGCCACCGCCGCGCGGGAGCTGGGCCGCAGCGGGCTTTCCCGCACATAGTTCAGCGGGATCAGATTGAAATGGGCCGGAAGCCCCTTCATGCGCTGCAGCAGCTCCCGGGCCGCGGCAGGTGAATCGTTGACCCCATCGATCATAGCATATTCAAAGGAAATGCGCCGGGAGGTAGCCCCATAGTAGCGGCGGCAGGCCTCGAGCAGCTGTTCCATGGGATAGGCCTTGCTGACCGGCATGATCCGGCAGCGCACATCATCGTTGGGGGCGTGCAAGGAGACCGACAGGGTCAGCTGCAGCCTGCGCTGGGCCAGCCGGTCGATCATGGGCACCAGCCCACAGGTGGAAAGACTGATGTGGCGCATGGAGATATTCATGCCCTCCGGACTGTTGACCAGCTCCAGAAAGCGCATCACATTGTCAAAATTGTCCAGCGGTTCTCCGATGCCCATCAGCACGATGTGGGAAACCGGCAGTCCGCTGTCCAGCTGGGTAAACAGCACCTGATCCAGCATTTCAAAGGGCTCCAGCCGCCGCACCAGCCCACCGAGGGTGGAAGCGCAGAAGGCGCAGCCCATCCGGCAGCCCACCTCCGTAGAAATGCAGACGGTGTTGCCGTAGTGATAGCGCATCAGCACCGTTTCCACGCAGTTGCCATCGGCCAGCTGCCAGAGATATTTGATCGTACCGTCCCGTGCGGACTCCTGCCGCCGCAGCACCTGCATCGGCGCGATGGGGTAGCGCTGCGCCAGCGTCTGCCGTAGCTGGCGGGGTATGTTGGTCATCTGCTCGTAGCTCTGTGCGCCCTGATGGAGCCAGCTGTAGATCTGCCGGGCCCGGAAGGCCGGCTGTCCCAGCTGTTGCAGGCAATCCGTCAGCTCCGGCAGAAGCATGGACCTGATGTTCATAGTTTCCTCCGCATTTTCGCAATGAAAAAGCCGTCCGTATCGTACTGACCAGGCACCAGTGTCAGCATGCCCGTCTCATTTTTCGGCAGCGGTGCGGGAAGCGACAGCGCCTCCGGAGAAAACTCGGGATGCTCCGCCAGAAATTTCTCCACCACCGCCTCGTTTTCCCTGCGCACAAGGGTGCAGGTGGAGTACAGCAGCACGCCGCCCGGGCGGACGCAGGCCGCCTGCGCAGCCAGAATTTGCCCCTGCAGCTGCGGCAGCTCGGTCATGGTATCCGGATCCTTGTAGCGGATGTCCGGCTTTTTGCGGATGATGCCGTAGCCGGAGCAGGGCACATCGCACAGCACCGTGTCCATGCTCCGGTGCCACTCGGGCACCGCGCCGGTGGCATCATGCTGCCGAACCGTCACATTTTGCAGGCCCAGACGGCGGGCCCCTGCCTCGATCAGGCCGGTTTTATGGGCATACAGGTCGCAGGAGAACACCTGCCCCTGCCCGCCCATGGCAATGGCGGCGGCAAAGCTCTTGCCGCCGGGGGCCGCGCAGCAGTCCAGTACCCGGCTGCCCGGCTCGATTTGCGCGCACAGCACGCTCAGCCGGGCGGCAGCATCCTGCACATAGAAAAGCCCCTCCCGGAAGGCGGGCAGCGCCTCCAGATTGCCGGTGCCGGAGAGTACCAGCGCATCCGCCATCCAGCTGTGGGGCCGGGCCGATACGCCCTGCTCCTGCAACTGCCGGCAAAGCCCGTCCGTTGTGGTGCGCAGGGTGTTGACCTGCACCACCGTGTCGGGCACCTCATTATCCGAGATCAGCATGGTCTTGGTCAAAGGGCCAATGTAACTTTTAAGCAGGTCGATCAGCTTCTGGGGATGGGAATACATCTCCTGCCAGCCGGTTGGCTGGGACAGGCTGTCCTTCTGCCGGGCCGCACTGCGCAGCACACCGTTGACAAGCCCCGGCGCGAAACGCTGGGCGGGGCAGTAGCGCTTGGCCAGCTCCACCGATTCATGCACGGCGGCAGACTGGGGCACCCGATCCATCATCAGCATCTGATACAGGCCCAGATGCAGAATATCCCGCACCACGGGATGCAGATCCCGCAGTTTTCCCGTCAACAGCTGGCGCAGATAGTGATCCAGCAGCAGCCGGTTCTGCACCACACCGTAGCAAAGCCGGGTGGCCAGCGCCGCATCCCGCCGATCCAGCTGATCCCGGGCAAGGTACTGCTTGAGCAGGCCGTTCGACCAGCCCTCTTCCCTGCGGCATGCAATCAGCACATTCAGTGCCGTTTCTCTCGCTCCCATGTCTCACCTCTGCAACGGATGGCCACGGAAATAATCCCACGCCGCCATCCGCTTGCCGCCCGGTGCCTGCAACTGCCGGATGGCGATGGCATCCTGCCCGCAGGCGATGACAAGGCCGTCCCGGTTCAGCTCCAGAATTTCACCGGGCTGCCCACTGCCGGACACCACCCGGGTCTCATGCACCTTAAAGCACTGCCCCTGCAGCATCATGGTGGCCACCGGCCACGGATGCAGCCCCCGCACCTGATTGTGGATCTGGGCGGCGCTGCGGTTCCAGTCAATGGGGCAGTAGGATTTATCCAGCATGGGGGCCATGGTGGCCTCACTGTGCCGCTGGGGTACGGCCGATGCCGTACCGTTTTCCACGGCAGTCAGCACCCGGCTGAGCAGCCCAGCACCAAGCTGTGCCAGCCGCTCCAGCAGCTGCCCGGCGGTCTCATTTTCGTCAATATCCGTTTTGACTGCATCGATCACATCCCCGGCATCCATCTGCGCCGCCATATACTGCGCCGTCACGCCGGTCTGCTTCTGTCCGTCCAGAATGGCCCACTGGTAGGGTGCGGAGCCACGGTACTGAGGCAGCAGACTGGCATGGATGTTGATACACCCCAGCGGCGGAATTTCCAGCGCCGCCGGGGGCAGAATGCGGCCATAGGCCACCGCCGCCACCACATCCGGCTTCAGCTGTGCCAGCTGCTGAATCGTTTCCGCCTGCCGGAAATGCTCCGGCTGGAACACGGGTATGCCTGCCTGCTGCGCCAGCTCCTTGACCGGAGGGGCCGTCAGACGCATACCACGCCCGCTGGGGCGATCCGGCTGGGTGTAAACCGCCACGACATCAAATCCGTCATCCAATATCTTCTGCAGGCATACCGCCGCGATCTGCGGCGTGCCCATAAATACCACACGCATGGCATTTCCTCCCGGCTGCTTTATTCGTACTGCTCCTCCAGCTCCTGATCCGTCAGGAACCGCTCCATGACCTGGGTATAGACGATGCCGTCCAGATGATCCAGCTCATGGCAGAAGCAGCGGGCAATCAGCTCTTCGCCCTCCGCCTCGAACCAGTTTCCGTCCCGATCCTGGGCCCGAACCCGGGCATAATAGGGGCGCCGCACCAGACCATACCGGCCAGGCACGCTCAGACAGCCCTCTGCCCCCTCCTGCTCCCCATCGGTGGAGAGCAGCGTGGGGTTGATCAGCTCCAGAATTTCCTCGCCGGTATCCACCAGCACCACCCGGCGCAAAATGCCCACCTGCGGCGCCGCCAGTCCCACGCCGTTGGCATCGAGCAGGGTTTCCCGCATGTCATCGAGCAGGCGGTGGAGTTTGCGGTCAAAGGCCGTCACCGGCTTGCAGACTTTGTGCAGCGCCGGATCCTGAACCGTCAATATTTTTCTAAGTCCCATAATTTATTCCTCTCCGGTAACCCGGGCCATACGCCCGAAGGTTCCTCAGTCAAATCCGTTCACATCCGCGAAGGCCGACACGGCCCTGTTCTCCCGATCTGCGGCAAACTGCCGCAGAAGATGGGCCAGCAGCTGCCGCAGCTGCCGTGTCATGTGGCAGCGCAGGGTCAGACGATAGCGGAAATTATAGTTGATCTTGGGCACCGGGCAGGGGGCAGGCCCCAGCACGGTGCAGGTTTCGGATGTATAGGGCGGGGTTCGCAGAAGATTGACCAGACTGTCCCGAAGCTTGACCGCTCCATGGAGCACCTGCGCCTCCTCTTTGCCGCTGAAGGTGATCTGGGCAAGATCCCCAAAGGGCGGACACTGCTGCACCCGGCGCATTTCCAGCTCCAGCGCATAGAATCCGGCATAATCCTGCCTGGCCGCCAGCTGCAACACCGGATGCTCCGGCACCAGTGTCTGCACCAACGCCTGCCCGGGATAGCTGCCCCGTCCGGCCCGGCCCACCACCTGTGTGAGCATATTGAAGGTATTTTCCGCCGCCAGATAGCTTTCCGCATACAGGCTCATGTCCGCATCCAGCACGCCCACCAGCGTCACATTGGGCAAATTGAGCCCCTTGGCCACCATCTGGGTGCCCAGCAGGACAGGAATATTCTCCCGCTGGAAGCGTTCCAGAATCTGCTCGTGGGTATTGGTGGCGGTGACGGTGTCAGTGTCCATGCGGACAACCTCCAGCTCCGGCAACAGCTGCTGCAGCTCCTGCTGCACCTTCTGGGTGCCGATTCCCACCTGCTTGAGGGGGCCGCCGCAGACCGGGCAGCGATCCGGAACCGGCTGGGAAAAGCCGCAGTAGTGGCACATCATGCGCCCATTGGCGCTGTGATAGGTCAGCCGTTCACTGCATCTGGGGCATTCCGGTGCTTTGGCGCAATCCACGCACACCAGCGACCGGCTGTTGCCCCGGCGATTGAGAAAGAGTATGGTCTGCCGGTCGTGGGCAGCCGCATCCGTCATGGCCAGCCGCAGCGGAATACTCAGCGCGCCGCCGTTTCCCTCACGCAGCTCCTGCCGCATGTCCACCATGGTGACCTCCGGCAAAGAACGGCCACCATAGCGGTTTTTCAGCTCATACAGGCGAAAATGGCCGCTTTTGGCCTGATACATGGTCTCCACCGAGGGGGTCGCGGAGCCGAACAGCACCAGCGCGCCCTCCTTCGCCCCACGCCAGAGGGCTATTTCCTTCGCCGTGTAGCGGGGACTGCATTCGGATTTATAGGTATGCTCCTGCTCCTCATCCAGAATAATCAGCGCCGGATCCAGGCAGGGGGCAAACACCGCCGAACGGGTGCCTACCACCACCCGGGCCTCCCCGGCGCGGATGCGCTTCCACTGGTCGTTGCGCTCGGCCGGGGGCAGGCTGCTGTGCAGCACCGCCACAAGATCCCCGAAATGCCCCGCCAGCAGCCCCAGAAGCTGGGGTGTCAGGGCAATTTCCGGCACCAGCAGCATGGCGCTTTTTCCCATGGACAGAGCATGGCCGATCAGCTTGAGATACACAGAGGTTTTTCCGGAGCCTGTCACGCCCCACAGCAGAGCCGCACCGGGTTGTGGGGTCTCCATCTGCGCACGCAGCCCCTCGAAAGCGGCCGTCTGCTCTTCATTGAGACAGATGGGGCCGGTGACCTGCGCCGGTGTGATCTGCCGGCAGCGCAGCACCGGCTGCTGCCGCAGGCTCAGATACCCCAGCTGCGCCAGCCGCTTGACGGTGGCGCTTCCGGCCCCGGTAAAATAGCAGATCTCCTTGACCGAGGCGCTGCCGATGCCGCACATCAGTTCCAGCACCGCCCGCTGCTGCGCAGCGGAACGGGGCCGCTGATGGGCATATTCCAGTGCCTCCTCCGGCGAACAGGCCAGTGTGGCGATCTGTTCGAATTTATCCGATGTGCGGGGGTGGAATTCCCGCTGCGCGCGGATCCATTTTTTGCGCAGCAGATATTGCAGCGCCTCATCCGGCTGTTCCGGGGAGAAGGCACGATCTATGGCCGTCTCCGAAGCGCTGCCCCCCAGTTCCAGCAGCAGGTGCAGTATCTGCTGGGCATCCCGGCGGCGGGGCAGTTTTTCCTGCCACGCGCGATCCTCCGTCAGGAAAAACACGTTTTTCTCGTGAAAGCCCAGGCCGATGGGCAGCATGACCCGCACGGCATCGTAAAAGCTGCAAAAATACCGCTCCCGCATGAAGGCCGCCAGCCGCAGCATCCGCTGTGACAGCAGCGGCTCCTCGTCCAGCCGGGATTCCACCGCCTTGAGCTTTTCCTCCGGCCCCTGCTCCACGCTGAGAACCACGCCCTCAGTGCGGCGGCTGCTGCGGCCAAAGGGCACGGCCACCCGCACCCCCGGCTCCAGCTCCATGCCCGCCGGAATTCGATAGGAATAGGGCTTGTCAATGGCAAAAGTCGCCGCCGAAACAGCAATTTTCGCAATCATAAACAGCCCCTCCCAAGTTCCGTATCAGTTTTTGTATTCGTCCTTCAGCCCGGCGGTCAGCTTGCCCTCCGCCACCTCACGGATGGCGATGGTCACAGGCTTTTCCGTCAAAGGCTCCCCGAGGGCTTCCGCCTCCTCGGAGATCTGGCGCGCCCGCTGGGCGACCACGTTGACAAGAAGATAGCGGCTCTGCACATGCTCCAGCATGTCAGCTACAGGTGGGTAAAGCATAATTCATTCCTCCAGTTTATTCTTCATGCAGCACTTGGCTGATGATATGTAACAATTCTTCCACGCAGTCCTCAAACACATCGTTGACGACCACATAGTCATATTTATCCCGCTGGGCATGTTCCCATGCGGCCCGCTCCCGGCGCACCTTGATCTGATCCTCCGAGGTATCATTGCGCTTGCGGATGCGCTGCTCCAGCACCTCCAGCGATGGCGGGGCAATGTAGATCAGCGTAGCTTCCGGGAAGATCTCCCGCACCCGCAGGGCACCAACCGGCTCCACATCCAGCACCAGATTGCAGGTTTTTGTTTTGTTGACGATCTCCGATTTGAGCGTACCATAGTAATTATCCATATGGTAGTCATGCTCGATAAAGGCGCCCTGCTCGATCATCTGCCGGAAGGCATCCCGGCTGACGAAATAATACTGCACGCCGTTTTCTTCCCCGGGTCTGGGGGGACGACTGGTGGCCGACACGGAGAATTGCAAATCCCCACGCCGGGCCATGACCTCCTTCAGCACGGAGCTTTTTCCCACACCGGATGAACCGGAGATCACGAAAAGATGTCCTTTTTCCATCACGCTTCCTCCCCGTCCCGGAGTTGCTCCGGCGAATCCCAGCGCTGCGCCAGTGCCTCCGGCGTCAGTGCGGACAAAATCACATGGTCTGTATCCATCAGAAAAACCGTCTTTGTTTTCCGGCCGTAGGACGCGTCGATCAGCATACCCCGCTCCTTCGCCTCCTGCACCAGCCGCTTGATGGGAGCCGAGTCCGGCGATACCATCGCCAGCACCCGCTGCGCGGAGATCAGGCTCCCAAAACCGATATTGATCAGCTTCATGGCGATCTCCTTATTCGATATTCTGGTTCTGCTCCCGGATTTTTTCCAGCTCTGCCTTGATTTCCACCACAATGCGGGCCAGCCGGACATCGCTGCACTTGGAACCGATGGTGTTGGCCTCCCGGTTCATCTCCTGCAGCAAAAAGTCCATTTTCCGGCCCACCGCGCCGCCGGTGGACAGCATGCCATACATCTGCTGCAAATGGCTGCGCAGGCGCACCGTTTCCTCGTCCACCGCCACCTTGTCGGCAAAAATGGCCGCTTCGGTCAGAATTCTGCTTTCATCGATGGTGGTGGAAGCCAGAACCTCCCGCAGACGGCTTTCCAGCCGGGCCCGATAATCGGCCACTGTCTGGGCACTGCCCTGCTCCACCTGCGACACCAGTTCCTCGATGGTCGCGCCGCGATTGCGAAGATCCTGCTCCAGCGCGGTGCCTTCCGCCGTGCGCATGGCATCATAGCCCCGCAACGCCTCGGCGGTCACGCCAAGAAGATCCTGCAGCAGCTGCTGCTCATCCACCTCCGGCTTTTCCACGGTGAACACATCGCTCATCCGTGACAGAAGCGACACACTGATATCGTCGCGCACCTGAAAATCCCGCACCATTTCCTGCATGGCCTGCAGGTAGCCCTGCACCATGCCCCGGTTGAGGGTAACGGTAGCATCCAGCCCGTTTTCACTGCGCATGGATACGAATACATCCACCTTGCCCCGGGAAACGGAGGCTTTTACAGCCTGCTTCAACGCGTCCTCGGCAAAGCTGAGGCTGCGAGGCAGCTTCACACTACAGTCCAGATAGCGATTGTTGACGGAACGGATCTCCACGGAATATTCCCGGCCATTCACCGTCTGCACCGCGCGGCCATAGCCGGTCATGCTCTTGATCACAGTCATTATCCCCTTTTCTGCCGGGTTTTACGCCGCAAAACCCGTAATAGTATACACAGTCTCTTTCTTTCCGGCCACGCGGCGGTCATACGCCACCACGCCGGCCAGCCCCAGCGCGAACCCCGCCGCGCCAAGCCACGGCCACAGGCCGCCCAGCAGTGTTCCGCCGATGTACCCCGCCAGAAACAGCATCATCGGCAGCACATACAGCACCACAGCCGCCTTCAGCACCGGCCCGGTGCCGGCCTGCACGATCACCGTATCCCCCGGCTGCGCGCCGATGGGATTGTCCGCCGTGAACAGCAGGGTCTGCCGCGCCGCGCCGCAGCCGCTGCATTTGTGGCAATCGCCGGAACAGGCGCTCTCCCGCAGGCGGATGACCTGCGCCGTCCCGTCCGGGAAAACCCTGCGCACTTTAACCGTTTGCTCCATGGTCCTGCTCCACTTCGATCTTATACTGCACGGAAGCATACACCTCGTACACGCCAATGGCCCCCACCACACCGGTGGTGTTGACATTGACCCGGGCATCATATACCTGCTTGCCGATCTCCGCGTTGGCAAGATCGACCACAATGGAGATATCCTCCTCCAGAATGCTGTCGAGGACTTCCTTCGTCCCCCGCAGGCTGACCGTCAGAGAGTCCGTCAGCCACTGGGGCTCCAATCCCTCCGGCGTATTTTCCGCCACGAAATTGGAGATCTTGAACTGCCGGATCTCCAAATCCGGGAAACTGACGCTGACGGTGACCTCTTCCACATTGGTCACATTGGTCACATCTGCCGGAAGGGAAATGGGATATGTAAGGGTCGTGCTTTCCAGAATGGTGGAAAGATCCAGCGTACCCAGCACAATCTGGTTCAGCTCGCCCAGCGCCGTCTCGCTGCCGGCCACCTGAATGGTCTGCCGATCCAGCTGGATCTGGCTGGTTTCCGCCGTCACGCCGCCGCCGTAGATGACATTGAGAATGAGAGGAATTTCCTTCGTCTTCTGAATGCGAAGGGTCACCCGCACTTCCGACAGGTTGGCAGTGACATTGCTCAGATTTTCCAGCGGCTGATCCTGCTCATCGCACAGGGTAAAACCGTAGCTGCCGGAGATCGTCTCATACTGATTTGTCAGATCCACGGTGACCTGCGCATGGTCGATCCGGCTGACCACATCCTTGGGGCCGGAAATGATGACCGAAGCGTGATCCAGCGAGGCACTCTGCTTGTAAGCGATGTAATTATCCGGCACGGCGCCGGTGTAGGCGATGGTGATGGGGATCTCCTTCTTGGCCAGCTCCGCCACCATCACCGTGATCAGCTTCGGGCTCTGCTCCAGCACGGACAAGGTGCCCGTCTGGTCGATGCCGTAGGACGGGATATAGCTGAGCTTATGCTCCCCCGGTGTTGTGATGCGGGAGAGGTCTGCCAGCAGTGTAATATTGGCTTTATTCAGATTGATCAGATCCGTGCGGTTGCCCTGCAGCTTCAGTGTTACCTTCTGGTCGGTGCCGGAGATGATCATCAGCCCCCGATCGTGCAGCAGGCTCTCCCCGTCCAGCACCACGGGAACATCATAGTAGGTGCTCTCCGATTCCGGACTGACCACCGTGATCACATACAGCCAGAGGCCAAAGGAGATCAGCACCGCAAGCAGGGCCGCTCCCAGTTTACTTTTCATGCCTGTTGTCTCCCTTTCCCTTGATCTGCAGCTTCTGGCGCAGCCGCAGTGTCAGCTTTTCCTCGTTGCCGGGTTCGGCGCTGATCAGCTCCGCGCGCAACAGCCGCTCCAGTGTCTGGGGGGCCAGATGCCGCTTGAGCATACCGCCCACCGCCACGGAAATGGTGCCCGTCTCTTCCGAGACGATCACGACCACCGCGTCCGACGCTTCGCTCATGCCCACACCGGCCCGGTGCCGGGTGCCCAGATCCGCACTCAGGCGGCTGCTCTCCGACAGGGGCAGCACGCAGCCCGCCGCCGCCACACGGCCGTCCCGGATGATCATGGCACCGTCATGCAGGGAGGCTTTGGGGAAGAAAATATTGCGGATCAGCTGCTCGGAGACCTGCCCCTCGATCATGGTGCCGGTCTTGAAATATTCATCCAGGGGATTATCCCGGGAAAAGACGATCAGCGCGCCGACCCGCTCCCGGCTCATAGTCTCACAGGCCATCACCGTCTGGGCGATGACGGTATCCATCTCCTGTGTCTGATGCTCAAAGCCCAGCAGCTTGGAAAACTGCACACTGCTGATGTGATCGAGCACCCGCCGGATCTCCGGCTGAAACAGCACCACGATCGCCAGCAGTCCCACCGACAGGATCTGGTTAATCAGGAAGTTCAGCACGTTCATATCCAGCAGCGCCGTCACCCACGAGAGGATGAACACCATCACCACGGCCTTGAGGATCCGCAGGGCCCCGGCGGAGCGCAGCAAGGGTGTGAAGCGGTAGATCAGAAACGCCACCACAATAATATCCAAATAATCCGACCATTTCATATTGGTCAGCTGTTGCAGCACATCCTGTAATCCGGACATGGCAGTGCTTCACTCCCTCTCGGTCTGATCGGTAACGGCATTTCCGGCCGAATACGATACTCACCCTATTATCTGTATCATTATAGCGGATTTCGCCGGCGATGGCAATAGATAAAAGTAAAATTTTTATGACAACTTGCGCAGCGCCTCCACCAGCGCATCCGTCTGCCGGTCGCAGGCATCGGGGCCGAAACTGACCCGCACCGTGCCGGTGGCCAGTGTACCGGCGCTTTCGTGGGCCAGCGGCGCGCAGTGCAGCCCCGCCCGAAGGGCGATCCCCTGCCGTGCCAGCCGCCGGGCCGCCTGCTGGCAGTCCTCCTCCGGCAGGAAGGACACGGTTCCCGCCTGATGTTCCCCGGAAAATACGGCTATTCCCATCCGCTCCAGCGCCCGGGCGCAGCGGCCGGCCTGCCGATGCTCCGCGGCGGCAATGCGTTCCACCCCCAGCGCCGATACCGCGTCCAGTCCGGCGCACAGCCCCGCAATGCCCGGCACATTGACCGTCCCCGCCTCCAGCCGGTCGGGCAGAAAATCCGGCATCTGCTGCATGCGTGACCAGCTGCCCGTTCCGCCGCATACCAGCGGTTTTGGCTGCATGGCACACAGCAGCAGCCCCGTGCCCATGGGGCCCAGCAGTCCCTTGTGCCCCGGCATGGCCACAAACGCTGCCCCCAGCCCGGAAAAATCCAGCGGCAGACTCCCGGCGGACTGCGCCGCATCGATCACGAAGGGCACCTCCCGCTCCCGGCACATGGCCGCCAGCTCCTGCACCGGCAGAATGTAGCCGAACACATTGGATACATGGGTAAAAACTGCCGCCTTCGCCCCTTCCCGCAGGGCGTGGTCGAACTGCCGCAATGTGTCCTCCCAGTCAAAGAGCCGCCGCCCCGCCACCGTCACCCGGGCTCCCAGTGCATAAAGGGGACGGGTGACGGCGTTATGCTCAAAGCCGGAAATCACCACCCGATCTCCGGGGGAAATCAGGGTGGAAAGGGCGATGTTGAGCCCCTGGGTGCAGTTTGGCGTGAAGGCCACCTGCTCCGGCTGGCAGTGAAACAGGGCAGCGGCCTTTTCCCGGCACTGATACACCGTCCGCTCTGCCGCCATGGCCGCGTCATAACCACCCCGGCCGGGATTGGCGCAGCGCTCCATGGCCAGTTGCACCGCCCGGCGCACCTGCCGGGGCTTGGGGAAGGAGGTGGCGCCATGGTCAAGATAGATCATGGCAGCTGCTCCCCATCCCGGTAGACCCCGCTGTAGGCAATTCCGGCACCGCGCAACATGGTCAGTGCCTGCTCCGTCCGGGACGGGTGGAGCCGCAGGCAGTAGCCGCACCCCCGCTCCTGCAGCCGGGCCGGGGTGCGCTGCAGCAGCGTCTGCACACCGCCGCGCCGCAGCAGCTGCTGGGCACGCTGGGCCGGTGTGACGGAACGAAATGTGATAAAATCCTTGCTCATACGACAAAACCTCCCGCGCTAAACTATGCCCGGGCGGCATTTTTGGTTCCCCTTCGAAAGTATGGGAAACCTGCAGAAAAAAGTTGCCATGGGTGATTAGATACCTTGACAGGCGAGGTATTTCATGCTATCATAGCATTATTCCGAAATCCGGCCGTCCCATCGCGGCCGCAACTTTGAAAGGAGGGGTTCTCTTGTCCATTGCCGGTGATCTGATCCGGGGTCATACGGATGCCATCATTTTGGCACGGCTGCTGCGCTCCGACAGCTACGGCTACGAGATCAACAAGACCATCTCCGCCCTGTCCGATGGCCGCTTCGAGCTGAAGGAGGCCACCCTCTACACCGCTTTCAAGCGTCTGGAAGAGCTGGGCTATATCGCCTCCTACTGGGGCGGCAACGGCCCGGGCGCGCGGCGGCGCTACTACACCATCACCGCGCAGGGGCGGGAAGCCTGCCGCCGGCTGCTGCTGGAATGGCAGGAAACCAAATCCATCATGGATCAGTTACTGAATACGGAGGTAGAAAAATGCGAGAACAACTGATCTCTTATGTGGAGCTTCTGTTCGCCGGAAGCTCCGGCTGTGAGGACATGAAGCAGGAAATTCTGCAAAATACACTCGAGCGCTACGATGACCTGATCGGTCAGGGCAAGGCCCCGCAGGCTGCCTACCGGCTGGCCATAGCCGGCATTGGCGATATTTCCGAGCTGCTGTCCCCTGCTGCGGCCAGCGCCGAGCCCCCGGTGGCCGCAGCCCCGGCCCCGAGCGCCCCGCCCCGCCCGGGTCTGAGCCTGCCCCGGCGGATTTTGCGGGCGATTGCCGTCATGCTCTACATTCTCTGCCCCATCCCACTGCTGGTTCTGGCCCAGTTCGGCATGGAAATGGTGGGGCTGAGCGGTATGCTGGCCATGATCGCCGTGGCCACGGCGATTTTCACCCTTTCCGGCTCCACAGGGCGAAGCAAGGTGCAGGAGGCCCCTGCCGATCCGCTGTATAAAAGCATCCGTGCCCTGATCGCAACACTCAGCGTGATCGTCTATCTGGCGCTCAGCATCCACAGCGGCGCATGGTACATCACATGGGTGATCTTCCCGCTGGCCGGAGCCCTGACCGGGCTTTTCCGGGCCATACTGGATTTGAAGGGGGCAGAAAAATGAAAGCAAACGCCATTACAAGAATCGTGATCTACTGCCTGATGATCGCCATTTTGCTGGGAGTGCTGATCGTTGGCCTGACTTGGGAGGAAATCCCCGTTTCCCTCGGCGGCAGCATCAGCGGTATCCTGCCGGCGGGACAGGCCGCGGATGAAAACCAGTTTTCCGCCGCCGGCATTCGGCAGATCATCGTTCTGTGGGTCTCCGGCCGGGTCGATGTGCAGGGCATAGACACGGAAGATATCTGCTATCAGACAAACCGCGGCGATAATGCGCCTCAGACGGTCTACACCCTGAACGGCGATTGCCTGACCATCGCTTTCACCGCGCAGGCGTTGGACTCCAAGGTCAAAAGCAAGGATCTGACCGTGACCCTGCCCCGGTGCTGGGAAGGCATTCAATTGCGCATTGAAACCATCTCCGCCGATGTTTCGGTGACCCAGCTGGGCCGGGTCGGGCAGCTGAAAACCGACACCGTCTCCGGTGCCCTCCGCATCAGCGCCGTTTCCACGGAAAAGCTGACGGCCAACACCGTCTCCGGGGAAATGGAGATCGCCGGTGCTTTCCACACGATCGATCTGGATGGCGTTTCCGCCGCCTGTACCATCGACGCATCCGCCCTGTGTCCGGACTCCGTCACTATGGATACCGTATCCGGAAATCTTTCCCTGTTTCTTCCCGATGGGTACGGCTTCGATCTGACGCTGGACGCGGTCAACAAGTCCATTCACAGCGACCTGAACTACACCTCCGAGGGAAGCCGCTATGTCAGCGAAGGCCGCCTCGGTCTGTGCCGGGTGGATATGAACAGTGTGTCCGGCGGTGGAGCATCTCCAGCCGCACCCTCTCCCCGGCCGGGTGCTCCCATTTGTGGGACGAAGGGGTCGAGACCGACGTCCCCGGGGACAACCGGACGGAGCGGGTTTACACCTGCCTGCTGTGCGGCGGCACAAAGAGCGATGCCGTCTCCGGCAGCCGGCGCTATCAGCTGTGCTGTGCGGATGAACATACCGCCTCCTTCCTGCTGGAGCCTCTGCCGCAGGAATACCCCGCAGGGCAGGAAGTGATTGTCAAGACGGCCATCATCTGCGATGCCGGTCTGCATCTGTACGTCAACGGCGAATTCGTCTGTAGCGAAACCGCCCGGGAGGATCACTGGGAATTTTCCTTCATCATGCCCGAGAAGGCCACCACCATCGAACTGCGCACCCACGGTGGCATGTGAACGCCGCAGAAGCAGCACCCCGGCCATTGCGAAGCAGCCTAACCGCTGTGGCAATCTAAAGTCTTGCTGTCATTGCGAGGAGGCGTAGCCGACGTGGCAATCCCACGGTTAGACGTACA
>CAYSJX010000017.1:0-20722 GCA_964431445.1 uncultured Oscillospiraceae bacterium
GGCAATGGCCACACGGCGCTTCTGTCCGCCGGAAAGGTCAAAGGGAGAACCTTCCAGCTGCTGCCGGGTCAGGCCAACGAATTCCGCAGCCTCCCGCACCCGGCGGTCGACCTGCTCCGGGGACAGGCCCATATTTCTGGGGCCGAAGGAAATATCCCGATAAACCGTCTCTTCAAACAGCTGATACTCCGGATACTGGAACACAAGTCCCACCCGGAACCGGGCCTGCCGGGTCAGCTTTTTGTCCGACCAGATATCCTGCCCGTCCAGCAGCACGCGGCCGGATGTGGGCCGGAGCAGACCATTGAGGTGCTGCATCAGGGTGGATTTACCGGAGCCGGTATGGCCGATCACACCGATAAATTCTCCCCGTTCCACGCTGAAACTGACATTTTCCAGCGCGATATGCTCAAAAGGGGTGCCGATGCTGTAAACATGTGACAGCTGTTCGACCTGCACAATTGGTGCCACTTACATTCCTCCTGATGGGTCAGACCTGTTCCGTGAGAAAATCGAACAGTGTCTGCGCACATTTTTCCGTATCCAGCGCGTCAAGGGGCAGCTGATAGCCCCGGGCATTGATCGCATCGCACAGTTCCACCGTCTCCGGGGCCGCAAGGCCGATGCTGTGCAGAAGCTTTGTCTGGGAAAAGACCTGCTGCGGGGTACCGTCCGCCGCAATGCCGCCCTGATGCAGCACGATCACCCGCTGGGCCTGCGCCGCCTCGTCCATATGATGGGTAATGAGCACTACGGTGATGCCTTTTTCCCGGTTCAGTTTCAGGATGGTATCCATAACCTCCCGGCGGCCCCGGGGATCGAGCATGGCGGTAGGCTCGTCCAGCACGATGCATTTGGGCTCCATGGCGATGACACCGGCAATGGCCACACGCTGCTTCTGCCCACCGGACAGAAGATGTGGCGCATGCTCCCGATATTCATACATTCCCACCTGCTGTAGCGCTTTGTCCACTCTGCGGCGGATCTCCGGGCTGGAAATGCCCAGATTTTCCGGGCCGAAGGCCACATCCTCCTCCACCACATTGGCAACGATCTGATTGTCCGGGTTCTGGAAAACCATACCCACACTGCGCCGGATTTTGATCAGCAGATCATCATCGGCGGTATCCATGCCGCACACCCAGACCTTGCCGCCGCAGGGCAGCAAAATGGAATTAAAGTGCTTGGCCAGGGTGGACTTTCCGCACCCGTTACCCCCGAGGACAGCCACAAAGCTGCCCTCCTCCACAGTCAAATTCAAATCGGTAAATACGGCAATGCCGGGCGCATTATCTACGCCCGGATATGCGTAATTAAGATGTTCCACACGGATTGCCTGCGTCAATGGCCTTTCCTCCTTTTCTGCCGGGACGATCAAACTGTCCACCGGCCGGTGGAGCCGCAGGGCAGCATCAGGCCGGTTTCCCGCACCGGCAGCCCCAACTCGCCCACCTCAGTCCTGCCGCCGTAGCTGCCGAAGGCAACATCCGCCGCGTAGCCAACGGCAGAGGGGGCAAGTCCCGTTGTATAGGAATTGATGATTACAAACAGGGGGTTATCGGACAGCAGCTTCGCCGTTTCCAGCAGGAAGGGATAGAAGCTGGTTTCCATTTTCCAGATCTCCCCGCTGGGGCCACGCCCGTAGCTGGGTGGATCCATGATGATGCCGTCGTACCGGCGGCCACGGCGGATCTCCCGCTGGATAAACTTGGCGCAATCGTCCACGATCCAGTGGATGGGCCGATCAGCCAGACCGGAAGCGGCGGCGTTTTCCTTCGCCCATGCCACCATGCCCTTTGCCGCGTCCACATGGTAGACCTCCGCCCCGCCGGCGGCGGCGGCCAATGTGGCACCGCCGCTGTAGGCGAACAGGTTCAGCACCCTAACCGGGCGGTGGGCATCGGCGCAGCGCTGACGGATAAAATCCCAGTTGGCCGCCTGCTCCGGGAAAACGCCGGTATGCTTGAAATTCATGGGTTTGACGTTAAAGGTCAGATAATCCCGGTAATGAATTTGCCAGCGCTCCGGCAGATGATGCTCCGACCAGTGGCCGCCACCGGTGCTGGAGCGAAGATATCGGGCATCGAAGCGGCGCCATTCCGGCGCGGTGCGTGGGGTACTCCAGATCACCTGCGGATCCGGGCGCACAAGGATATATTTTCCCCACCGCTCCAGCCGTTCGCCGTCAGAGGTGTCCAGCACCTCATATTCCTTCCATGCATCGGAAAGCCAGATCATGTTTTCTACCTCTTGCTTCTCATAAAATCAGGAACTCAGCCGAAATCCCACCAGGACCAGCCGCCGGAATTGTTGTTCTCCGGCTCGGACGGCTCCGTTTCGGGTGTCGTGGGTTCAGTCGTCTCCGTGGTGCCGCCCTCCACCCAGGGATGCTGGGCCACATACGCGTCCCACTTTTCCTTCGTGTGGACGGTGCAGCTGACATAGGGGGTTCCCGCCGTATTGGTCAGGTTGCCGGAAATACCGTAGAAGGGCACATCCTCTCCCCTGCTGTTGACCAGATAAATATAGTCGTTCTTCAGATACATATCCCGCAGGCCGCTGCCGATGGCCTCGTGCAGCTCCTCCACCTGCATCTGGGTGCGCTTGACAAGGGACTTATCCGTCAAAATCAGCGCGCCCACATTTTCAAACTTGTGGCAGTAGGTGTTGGCCACGCCATTACCCTCGGTGCAGTAGTCCACCGTCACATGGCAGTCACAGAATTCCCTGGGCATATCCTCGGGGTAGACCCAGGCGGAGTAGACCCGGCTGGAATTGCGGATATCCAGAGAGCAGGCCGGTGTGGACAGCTTGCCGCAGTCCAGACAAACCTCCACCTCCACCATATTGTCATAGCTGAACAGGGGCTTGGACTCCAGTCCCTCGTGAACCGGTTTCATGACCTTGTTCCAGAGATAGGCAGAGGGGTTGAGAATACCGTTGGTGCAGACGATCTTTTCCGGCTGGTCATAACCGGACCAGATCGCACCGGTATAGTAGCCGGTGTAGCCGCAGAAATAACGGTCTTTGTTGCTGGAGGTTGTACCGGTCTTACCGGAAATATCCATGCCCTTAAAATCCGCCAGTCGGCCGGTGCCGCCCTCAACCGCCTTGTCGAGACAGTAGTTGACATAGGTCACCGTCTTTTCGCTGAGGATCTGCTCGCTCTGCTGATCCTTTTCAATGATCAGATTTCCGTCACTGTCATAGACCTTGGTGAAGGTGCGCGCTTCCCGCCAGACACCGTTGTTGGCAAAGGTGGCGTAGGCCTCGGCCATATCCCGCACGGTCACGCCAACGGTCAAAGCGCCCATGCCAAGGGAGGAATAACCAACGTCCGTCAAAATCTTGCCGGAAGAGGTCTCATAGTGATCCGTCAGTGTGGTGAGCTTGAACTTGTTTTTCGCGAAATTGAAGCTGTACTGGGTGCCGATGGTATCCAGTACGCCAACGGAAATGGCGTTCAGCGAGGAAACAATGCCCTGCAAAACGGTTTTGGAGTACTCATAGCGGCGGGTATCGTTTCGGGGATAGGGGGTTCCATCCTCCTGATAGTAAAGGGGCATATCATTGATGACCGTGGCCGGGTTGATCACCCCAAGCTCGAAGGCCGGTGCGTAGACGCCCAGCGGCTTCATGGAGGAGCCCACCTGCAGCTTGGACTGGGTGGCACGGTTCAGACCCAAAAAGTCTGTCTTTTCCCCGACGCCGCCCGCAATGGCCACGATATCGCCGGTATCGTTATCGATGATGACCATGGCCGATTGCAGCTGCTGGCCGCTTTTTGTATCCGGAATCTGGCTCAGATCCTGATAAATGTTGTCCAGCTTTTCCTGAACCTCCGGATTGAGGGTGGAATAAATGTGGTAGCCACGGCGCTGGATCAGCATCATATAGTTTTCACGGACATTTTTCGTCAGATCATCCCAGTTGTAGCCATCCTGCTCGGCCAGGTAGGCCGCAAGATCCCGCAGCACCGTATCCACAAAGTAGCTGTAGACGGACTGGGACTGGCTCTCCTTCACGGGCACAACCTCGCCGCACTCCGGGCAGGTGTAGACACCATCGTTGAGATTAAGATCCCGGACGGCGCATTCATGGCCACAAGCCTCATTGACGCAGGTGACCCATTTATCCTCGGTATCCACACCATCTTTGAACACCATTTCCTGCTCCAGCGCCTGCTGGTACTCGGAATCCGTGATCCAGCCCTGATTGTGCATTTCTTCCAGACAGTATTCCTGCCGAACACGGTTCTCCTCCGGGCCGGATTTATAATAGGTGGTTGGCTCGGAACGGTAGGGGTCATAGCGGTAGGGGTTATTGGTGATGGAGATCAGGCTGGCGTATTCCGCCACGGTCAGATCCTGCAACTCTTTGCCGAAGTAGGTGGCGGCGGCACTCTTGGCACCGTAGCAACCACGGCCAAAGTAGATCACGTTCAGATAATATTCCAGCACCACTTCCTTATCATAGTGCTTCTCAAATTCCAGCGCGCGGAAGATTTCCAGCAGCTTTCGCTGGATGGTGACATCGTCCGCCCTTTCATCCTCCGTCAGGAAAAGGTTTTTGATCAGCTGCTGGGTAATGGTGGAGCCGCCGAACTGCCAGCCGCCGCCCATGAACAGGTTCAGGCCGGCCTTGACCGTGGTGATCCAGTCCACGCCCTGATGCTCATAAAAACGCTTATCCTCCAGCGCCACGGTGGCCCGCAGCAGTGCCTCGGGAATATCCTCGTAGGCCACCCACTGCCGGTCTGTGGTGGAGTAGATCTGCTGGATCATTTCGATCTCGCCGGCATTGTTAACGGCGTAGATATAGGAGGTCTTATCCAGCTCGTAATCCTCCAGATTGACCTGGGCCAGCGGCACAACGTCATTTTGCAGATAGTCGCCCAGAATGCCAACAAATACGAAGCCGCAGATACCCACGATCAGCACCACGGTCACGATCGCCGCCGCAGCGATCTTGATGGCGGAAAAGGCCACTCTCCACACAAGATACAATAGATGCGCAAGACTGTTGGGCTTCCACTCCTGCCGTGGCTGCCTTTGTCTGCGATGAAACTGATTAGCCATAGTAAAATACCTCCATAAAGGCTGGCATATTCTGCCAAAGGGTCGCTCATGCCAAGGCCGCCCGAACCGGGTCACAGCATTGGTTTTCCTATTATAGCACATCTTTTCCAAAAACGAAAGCCCCTATTTGTTAACAATCGTTAAAACCTGCTCCCGTGGAAAAGCGCAAAATATGGGATTTTTCCTCTTGCATTCTTCCGCCCGCCATGGTACAATGTTTGCAGACAAAGCACAGGAGGCGCAAACCATGACAGATTTTGTCATTTTTTATTGCCACTATTACTTTTTTCCGCGTACAAAGTAATAGCGATTTGTGCTGCCACGGCTCTAAAGCCAATGTTTTGAATTCACACCGCTGCACGGGTCGCCCGTGCAGCTTTCTGTTTTAAGGAGAGGTTTTTATGATCGCAGTATTGAAGCCCGGCACCACCGCTGAGCAAACCGCAAATCTGGTAGCATGGCTGAAGCGTCAGGGCGTTGATATCCACCTGTCTCAGGGCGAACAGGTCACCATTGTTGGCCTGATCGGTGACACCAGCCGGGTGGACATGGAACTGCTGCACTCGCTGGAGATCGTTGACAGCGTCAAGCGGATCTCAGAGCCGTTCAAGCAGGCCAACCGGAAATTCCATCCCGACGACACGGTGGTACAGATCGGAAATGTAAAAATCGGCGGCGGACATTTTGCCATGATCGCCGGGCCGTGCAGTGTGGAGTCGGAGCAGCAGATCATCGAGGTGGCGCAGGCCGTCAAGGCTTCCGGTGCTTCCATATTGCGTGGCGGTGCCTTTAAGCCCCGCACCTCCCCTTATGCTTTTCAAGGTCTGAAGGGCGATGGCATCCGGCTGCTGCTGGAGGCCAAGCGGGCAACGGGACTGCCCATTATCACAGAGATCATGACAATTTCGGCGCTGGATCTTTTCGCGGATGTGGATATCATTCAGGTCGGTGCCAGAAACATGCAGAATTTTGACCTTCTGCGGGAGCTGGGCCGGACGAACAAGCCGGTGCTGCTCAAGCGGGGACTTGCCAACACATTGCAGGAGCTTCTGATGAGCGCCGAGTATATCATGAGCGAGGGCAATGAAAATGTGATACTGTGCGAGCGGGGCATTCGCACCTTCGAGACCTATACCCGCAACACACTGGATCTTTCCGCCGTGCCGGTGCTGCATCAGCTCAGCCACCTGCCGGTGGTGGTGGATCCCAGCCACGCAACGGGCAAAGCAACGCTGGTGGCTCCCATGGCGGCCGCCGCCGTAGCCTGCGGTGCGGACGGTATTATGGTAGAGGTGCATAACGATCCCAGTCACGCCCTGTGTGACGGTGCCCAGTCCCTCACCCCCGCCCAGTTCGACGATCTGAGTATCCGGCTTCGGGCGCTGCGGGAGGCCATGCAATGACCGTTGGAATTCTCGGCCTCGGCCTGATCGGCGGCTCCATGGCCCGGGCCTACGCAAAGGCCGGGCACCGGGTGCTTGCCTGCGAAAAGGACGAAGACATACTCTCTTTCGCCCAGCTTGCCGGTGCCGTTCACGGTGCGCTGACCCGGGAAAACGCGGCGCAGTGCGATCTTGTGCTGCTGGCCATTTATCCGCTGGGGTGCGTTTCCTGGCTGGAAAACTTCGCGCCCCACATTCGTACCGATGCTCTTGTGATGGATCTTTGCGGCACCAAACGGGTGGTTTGCGACAGCTGCTTTGCGCTGGCGCAGCGCTACGGTTTTACCTTCATGGGGGGCCATCCCATGGCGGGAACCCATTTTTCCGGCTTCAAATACAGCCGCTCCAATCTGTTTCAGGGGGCTCCCATGGTGCTGGTTCCCCCCAGATTTGACGATATGGCTCTTTTGCAGCGGGCGAAGGATGCCCTCGCACCCTGCAATTTTGGCAGTTTCTGCGTCACGACCGCGCCGGAGCATGACCGCATGATCGCCTTCACATCGCAAATGCCCCACCTGCTGAGCAACGCCTACATCCAGTCCCCCACCGCAGCCTCCCACAAGGGATTTTCCGCCGGCAGCTACCGGGATCTGACAAGAGTGGCGTGGCTCAATGCCGAAATGTGGGCACAGCTGATGATGGAAAACAGGGATAATATGCTCTTTGAGCTGGACTGTTATTTGGATACGCTGCAACGCTACCGGGATGCCATTGCCAGGGGCGATAAGCAGGCGCTTTCCGCCCTTCTGGAGCAGGGAAAGCGGCGCAAGGAGGAGGTTGACGGATGAATACCGTATCGATTTGCGCTTCAAAAAGCTATGAAGTGATGATCGGCCCGGGCCTGCTGGACGATCTGGGGCAATGGGTGGCAGAGCAGGGGGTGCAAACTGCCGCCATTATCAGCGACAGCCATGTCTGGCCGCTGTATGGCGAGCGGGTGATGAAAAGTCTGCATGATGCCGGCCTTCGCTGCGTCCGGTTTGTTTTTCCCGCCGGAGAGGCCAGTAAAAACGGGGAAACCTTTCTGCAGATCGTCAATTTTCTGGCAGAAAACCATCTGACCCGCACCGACCGGATCGTTGCCCTTGGGGGCGGCGTCGTGGGAGATGTGGCCGGGTTCGCGGCAGCATGCTGTATGCGGGGCATTCCCTGCGTGCAGGTACCAACCACCCTGCTTGCGGCGGTAGATTCCTCCGTGGGCGGAAAAACGGCCATTGATCTGCCCGCAGGAAAGAATCTGTGCGGCGTGTTCAGCCAGCCGCACCGTGTCATCTGTGATACGGACACTCTCACCACCCTGCCGGAGCGGATTTTCCGGGATGGCTGCGCGGAGGTCATCAAATACGGCATTTTATACGATGAAGCCCTGTTTTCCACGCTGGAGCGGGACGGGCTCAACTTTGACCGGGATGCTGTCATCACCCGCTGCGTTCAGCTCAAGCGGGATGTTGTGGCGGTGGACGAATACGACACCGGTGCCCGGATGAAGCTGAATCTGGGGCACACCTTTGGCCACGCACTGGAAGCTGCCAGTAACTTCGCCCTGTCCCACGGGCAGGCCGTCGCCGTGGGCATGGCCATTGCCGCCCGGGCCAGCGAATGCCGGGATACCGAACGCATCATTTCTCTTCTGCAGGCGTTTCATCTGCCCACCGGCACGGATTTTCCGGTGGAAATTCTGGCACAGCTGATGCTGTCCGACAAAAAACGAGCCGGTGACACCATCCGGCTGATCTTACCAGAGGCGATCGGGAACTGTCGAATTGTGCCGGTTGCCACAGCGCAGCTGCAAAAGCTGCTGGAAAAGGGGCTGTAATATGGATATCACCATCTACCCCGCCCTGTTGCAGGGCGAAGTAACCGCCGTTGCCTCCAAATCACAGGCCCATCGCCTGCTGATCTGTGCGGCTCTGGCTGACAAGCCAACCAGGCTGCTGTTCCGCCAGTCCAACCGGGACATTGACGCAACGGCAGACTGTCTTCGTGCCATGGGGGCCACCATCACCCGCTCGGACGATGGCTTTACCGTCTTCCCCATTGAAAAATGCCCGGAACGGGCGGTGCTGCCCTGCGGCGAAAGCGGCTCGACCCTGCGTTTTCTGCTGCCGGTTGCGGGCGCTTTCGGTATGGATGCCACCTTCCGGCTGGAAGGCCGGCTCCCCCAGCGGCCCCTTTCTCCCCTTTGGGAGGAGATGGAGCGCATGGGCTGCACCCTGACCCGTCCGGACGCAAACAGCATCCGCTGCACGGGAAAGCTGCGGGCCGGAGAATACAAAATTGATGGCGGCGTATCCAGCCAGTTCATTTCCGGGCTTCTGTTTTCCACGGCTCTGACGGGGGGCAGTGTGTGCGTAACAGGTCTTTTGCAATCCCAACCCTATGTGACTATGACCCAGCAGGCGCTGCGTCTTTTTGATGCGCCCCCCTTCCACTCCCCCGGTGTACTGCGGGTGGAGGGTGACTGGTCTGCCGCCGCCTTTTTCCTGGCGGCACAGGCGTTGGGAAACCGGGTTCGGGTGACGGGACTGAACCAGCACTCGGCACAGGGTGACCGCGCTGTCACCACACTGCTGCCTCAGCTGCAACAGGGCTGCCCCACCATCGGTGCCCGGGATATCCCGGATCTTGTGCCGGTGCTGGCGGTTGCGGCCGCCGCGCTGCATGGTGCCCTTTTCACCGGCACCAGCCGCCTGCGCACAAAGGAAAGCGACCGTGTTGCCGCCACAATTGCCCTGCTGGAGCAGCTGGGCGGCCGGGCGGAAGCAACGGAGGATACCTTGCGGGTATTCGGCACCGGTCTGCGGGGTGGCTGCGTGGACAGCTGCCGGGATCACCGCATTGCCATGTCTGCCGCCATCGCCGCTACCGTGTGCAGGGAGCCGGTGCGCATTGTGGACGCGCAGTGTGTGGAAAAATCTTACCCATCATTCTGGGCGGAATATCGCCGATTGGGAGGCAATTATGAGCAGCACCTACGGTGAAAATCTCAAACTTTCCATTTTCGGCCAGTCCCACAGTCCGGCCATCGGCATGGTGCTTGACGGCATTCCAGCAGGACTTTCCGTGGATTTTGAACGGCTGGGGCAGTTTCTGTCCCGCCGGGCTCCGGGGAAAAAACCGTGGTCTACTACCAGAGCGGAAGCGGACGAGCCGGAGTTTCTCGGCGGCATTCTGGACGGCCACACCTGCGGCGCACCCATTGCCGCCATCATCCATAACAAAAACACCCGCTCTGCGGATTATGCCGCTTTTTCCGACTGCCCACGCCCCGGCCACGCCGATTACACCGCGCAGATCAAATACGGCGGCTTTCAGGACAGCGCCGGCGGCGGTCACTTTTCCGGCAGGCTGACGGCGCCGCTGTGCATTGCCGGCGGACTGTGCCTGCAATGGCTGCAAAAGCAGGGTATCGAAGTAAAAGCCCACATCGCCCGGATCATGGAGCTGGCGGACACGCCCTTTGACCCTGTGGATGCCACGCCGGTATCCCTTTGCCCCGATTTTCCCACGCTGGACAAGGATGCCGGCGAAAAAATGCGCCAGCGGATTGCGCAGGCCGCACAGCAGGGCGACAGTGTCGGCGGTGTGATTGAGTGCCGTGTCACAGGTCTGCCCGCCGGGCTGGGCGAGCCCATGTTCGGCGGCGTGGAGAGCAAAATAGCCCAGATCGTTTACGGTATCCCGGCTGTCAAGGGCGTGGAGTTTGGCATCGGTTTTGCCGTGGCCGACCGCACCGGAAGCCACTGCAATGACCCCTTTATTCACAGCGGCGCTCAGCTTGCCACCGCCACCAATCACTGCGGCGGCATTCTTGGCGGTATCACAGACGGCATGCCGGTGCTGTTCCGGGTGGCTTTCAAGCCCACCCCCTCCATCGCCATGCCCCAGCAGACAGCCAATTGTCGCACGGGTGAACAGGGTGCGCTTTGCATTACGGGGCGGCACGACCCCTGCATTGTGCCCCGGGCCGTGCCGGTGGTGGAGGCGGCCGCCGCCATTGCCATTTACGATCTGATTCTTGGAAATACGCAGGTTCGGTAACACAGGAGGAAAAAACAAATGGAGCTTTCACAATTGCGTCAGGAAATTGACGAAGTAGACGATGAGCTTGTCCGTCTTTTTGCAAAACGCATGGATATCGCGGCGCAGATCGCCGATTACAAAATGGAGCATGACATGCCCATTCTCGTCCCCGCCCGAGAGCGGGAAAAGCTGCGCGACGTGGCAAAAAAGGCCGGGCCGGATATGGAGAACTATACCCGTGTGCTGTATTCGATGCTGTTTGAGCTGAGCCGCAGCTATCAGAGCCGCCGGGCCGGTGTCCGCAGTCCGCTTTATGACAGGATCACCAATGCCATCGCCACAACGCCGCAGCTGTTTCCCCAGTCCCCCACCGTCGCCTGTCAGGGCATGGAGGGTGCCAACAGCCAGCTGGCCTGTGAAAAGATTTTTCACGACCCCTTTGTGATGTTTTTCCGGAATTTTGAGGGTGTATTCAGTGCCATCGAGCAGGGGCTTTGCCAGTATGGCGTGCTTCCCATCGAGAATTCCACTGCCGGTTCCGTAAAAAAGGTGTATGATCTGATGATCCGCCACAATTTCTCCATTGTGCGCACCGTGCGGCTCAAGATCGACCACAATCTTCTGGCAAATCCCGGTGCTAAAATGGAGAACATCCGGGAAATCTACTCCCATGAGCAGGCAATCAGCCAGTGTACTGATTTTCTGAAAACCATGCCGGAAGCCCGGGTCATTCCCGTGGAAAACACGGCGGTGGCCGCCAGTATGGTCTCCTCCTCCGGTCGGATGGATGTGGCCGCGCTGGCCGGACGGGGCTGCAGCGAGCTGTATGGCCTGACCACGCTGGCCGCCTCCGTGCAGGACGAGGGAAACAACCGCACCCGCTTCATCTGCATCAGCAAAAATCTGGAAATTTACCCCGGTGCGGACAAGACCAGCATCATGATGATTCTCAATCATCGCCCCGGTGCCCTGTACAAGGTGCTGGCACGGCTCTATACGCTGGGCATCAATGTAACGAAGCTGGAATCACGTCCCATTCCGGAGCGGGAATTTGAGTTCATGTTCTATTTTGATCTGGATACCTCCATCTATTCTGCCGAATATGTGCAGCTGATGTGCGAGCTGGACGAGCTTTGTGAGGAATTCCGGTATCTGGGCAGCTACAGCGAGGTGGTTTAGCATGCAATGCGGCCTGCTGGGCAGAAAGCTGGGACACAGCTATTCCCCGCGCATTCACAGCTTTCTGGGAGAATACAGCTACGATCTGATTGAATTGGAACCGGAACAGGTGGGCGATTTCCTCCGAAACGGCGATTTTTCCGGACTGAATGTGACCATTCCCTACAAGAAAACGGTCATCCCCTTTCTGGACGAGCTGAGCGAAACCGCCCGTCTGGTGGGGGCCGTCAATACCATTGTCCGCCGGGATGGCCGTCTGATCGGCTACAATACGGATTATTATGGCTTTTCCTCCCTGCTCAGCCGAAGCGGCCTTTGCGTTGATGGGAAAAAGTGTCTGGTGCTGGGCAGCGGTGGCGCTTCCGCCACGGCGCAGGCCGTGCTGAAAAGAAACGGCGCACTGGTGATCGTCATCTCCCGGGGCGGCGAAAATCACTACGGAAACCTTGATCGGCACAGCGATGCCGCCGTAATCGTCAACACCACGCCGGTGGGCATGTATCCGGACTGCGACGGCGCGCCCGTGTCACTGGCGGACTTTTCAAATCCGGAAGGGGTGCTGGATGTGATCTACAATCCGGCCAACACCCGGCTTTTGCAGCAGGCCCAGCTTCGCGGCATCACCGCCTGCAACGGACTGTGGATGCTGGTGGCACAGGCGGCGCAAAGCGCCGCGCTGTTTCAGAATACCGACGTGGAGGAAGAAAAAATCGGAAAAATCCATGATCTTCTGCACCGGGAAATGGAAAATATTATCCTGATCGGTATGCCCGGCAGCGGAAAATCCACCATTGGGCAGTTGCTGGCTGAAAAAATCGGAAAAGAATTTGCCGACAGTGATACGCTAGTTTCGCAGCTTTCCGGAAAAACACCGGCGCAAATCATTGCGCAGGAGGGCGAGGAAGCTTTCCGCCGTCTGGAAACGCAGGCGCTGGCGCAGCTGGGAAAGCAGTCGGGACTGGTGATCGCAACAGGCGGCGGCTGTGTCACCCGGCCGGAAAACTATGCCCACCTGCACCAGAACGGGCAGATCGTCTGGCTACGGCGCCCCGTAGAGCAGCTGTCCACGGCCGGACGGCCGATTTCTCAGGCGGTATCGCCGCAGCAGCTGTATCGGCAGCGGGCAGGACTGTATGAAGCCTTCTGCGACAGGGCGGTAGAAAACCATGGTACGCCGGAACAGGCCGTATCGGCCATTATGGAGGGATCGCAATGAAAATTCTGGTGCTCAACGGCCCGAATATCAATATGCTGGGCATCCGGGAGCCGGATATTTACGGAAAAGAAAGCTTTTCACACCTGCTGGCGCTTCTGGAACAGACCGCCCGGGAGGAAAATATCACCATTGACCAGTATCAGAGCAACCACGAGGGAGATCTGGTGGACAAAATTCAGCAGGCGCTGGGCGTCTATGACGGCATTGTGATCAATCCGGCGGCCTACACCCACACCAGCATCGCCATTCTGGACGCGCTGAAGGCGGTGGGCCTGCCGACCGTGGAGGTACACATTTCCGATGTGTCCACCCGGGAGGATTTCCGGCAGGTAAGCTACGCCCGTCTGGCCTGCCGCAAGACCATCATGGGACACGGTCTTGCAGGATACAAAGAAGCCATTATCCTTCTCAAGCAAATGCTAAGCGAATAAGAAAGAGATCCGGCGAAGCCGCAATGCTTCGCCGGATATTTTTATTCTACGGATTTCAATGCTTCGGCCATATTGATCCGTTCCAGCTTGAAATACAGCAGGAAGTCCACCAGACAGGCCGCCAGCATGGTCAGCACTGCGCCCAATACGATGGACGGAAGCTTGAGAGTTGGCACAAACCAGACCATATCCACCCGGATCTCATGCATGACAAAGCTGAGAAGTCCCCAGCCGCCTGCAAGCCCCACCAGTACACCCACGCCGCTGAGCAGCAGGTTTTCCTTGAACACATAAGCGGCCGTCTCCCAGCCGTGGAAGCCCAGCACCTTGATCGTGGCAATTTCCCGGATGCGCTCGGTGATGTTGATATTGGTCAGGTTGTACAGCACGATCATCGCCAGCGCGCCGGCGCAGATCACCACGGTGACCACGATCATATCCAGCGCACCCAGCATGGAGTCCACCTGCTCGGCAATGTCGGCGGTAACGACAACGTTCATCACGCTTTCCATGGTCATGATCTTCGCGCCCAGCTGGTGGGCATCGCAGTAATCCCGCACGGCCAGAAAGGCCATCTGATTTTCCGGGACGCTTCCCCACTGCAGTCGCAGTGTTTCCGGGGTCACAATGGCATAATTATAGACGCTGTTGTGATATATTCCGGCAATCTGAACCGTCAACTCGCGCATATCCGAATCCGTCAGCGTGACAGTGTCGCCGGTGGATACCCCAAGATTTTCCGCCACACCGATGGACAGGAACGCTTCACCGACCCCGGGCATGCCAAGCGCCTGACCGTCCTGGGTAAAGTGCATGAAATTTTTGATCGTCTCGTCCCCGCTGACCAGATAGATCTCCTTGCTGGTGCCGTCAAAGGATACATCTGCGCTGGTCTGATAGAAAAACAGCACATCGGCCGCTTCCCCCTGCACCTGCTGGCGGAAGGTTTGCTGCTGCGATGGCGACAGACCATCGGAAAAATAGACGGTCAGATCATTGGTGGTCACGTTTTCAAACTGATCCGTCACAAGATTGGAGATGGAGTCGCGCAGGCCAAAGCCTGTCAGCAGCAGGGCCGTACAGCCGCCGATGCCGATGAGCATCATCAGCATCCGCTGGTGGTAGCGGAATACATTGCGCAGCATCACCTTATTGAGAAAACTGATCTTATTCCAGAACGGCAGATACTCCAGCAGAATTTTCCGGCCGGATGCAGGTGCCTTGGGGCGGATCAGCTCGGCAGCTACCTCCCGCAGGGAGCGGCGGCAGCAGTACCATGTGACAATCAATGTCACAGCGGTGTAAATCCCCACCACGGCCAGACACAGGGGCCAGTTGATATGCAGCAGAATGTGCGGCTGGATATTGAAAATGATCCCGTAGGCCTGCCACAAAATCATGGGGAACACCACGCTACCCACCAGCACGCCAAGGCCGCAGCCCAGCACGGCGGCGGAACCGGCGTAAAGGGTGTATTTTCTTATGATTGCGGCGTTACTGTAGCCCAGCGCCTTGAGAGTGCCGATCTGGGTACGCTCCTCCTCCACCATGCGTGTCATGGTGGTAATGCACACCAACGCCGCCACCAGCAGGAAAAATGCGGGGAAAACCCGGGCAACACCCGCCACAATGTCGGAATTGCTGTCCAGCGCCAGATATCCGGCGTTAGTATTTCTGTCAAGAATATAGACAGCGGGCTCTTCCATGGTGTCGATCTGCGATCTGGCATCGTTGAGTGCGGCGGCGGCATCGTCCAGCTCCCGGCTGACCTGTTCCAGCTGGGAAAGGGTTTCCGCTCTGCCCTGCTCATAGGAAGCGTAGCCCTCGTCCAGTTCCTGCTGGGCCTGTTCCAGCTGCGCCATACCGTCTTCCGCTTCGGCCCGGCCGGCATCGAGCTGCTTCTGTGCCTGCTCGAGTTGGAGCAGACCCGATTCGATCTGGGCCTGTGCGGCAGCGAAACGGTTATCCAGCTGGGTCTGGTTGTTCTGCACCTCCAGAAAGCCCAATTCGATGCTCTGCTTTGCATCCGTCAGGGTGTCACGGGTCTGATAAAGCTCCGAACGCTGCTGTGTAAGCTGCTGTAGCTGCTGTGTAAGCTGCTGCTGAGCGTCTAGCGCCTGCTGCTTCTGCGCTTCATATTCCTGCTGCTCCTGCTGCGCCAGCTCCAACTGCCCCTGCAGCTGCACCAGCAGGGCCTGATCCACCACAGGCGCGGCATTGGCCACCTGCAGGGACTGTTCCAGCGTTGTGATCTGCACCTGTTTGAGGGTCATGGCCAGCTCCAGCTTGGAAAGGCCATCCTCGATTTGGGAAAGGCCGTCCTCGATCTGGGCGATGCCGTCTTCCAGGGCAGGCAGATTGTCGCTGATCTGCTTGAGACCATCGTTGACCGATTTGTAGTTTTCCATCAGCTGGGCATAGGCCTCCGCCAGCTGGGCATAGGCCTCCGCTTTTCCGTCCAGCAGTTCCTGCCGGGCGGCGGAAAGCTGAGCGGACTGCGCATCCAGCTCCTGCTGCCCCTGTTGCAGCTGCTCCAGTGCCTGCAGGAGCTGTTCCCGATTCGCAGTCAGCTGGGATTGCCCTTCATCCAGCTCTTTTTTGGCCTCGGCCAGCTTCTGCATTGCTTCGCTACGGCCCGCTATGTATTCACTCAGACCCAGCTGATAGCTTTGCAGGCCATCTGCGTATTCCCGCTCCGCCTCGGCCTTCACTTCGGCAAAACGGTTTCCCGCCAGAAGTGTGACCTCCGGTTCCAGCGCATCGGCAAGGTTTGCCATGGCCTGATCAAATTCTTCCGTATAAATGGTGTAGCTGCCCTCCATGGTCACGGCGATCTCTGTGTAGTAATCCACGGTGAAGGCAGAGCCTGGCAGATACACATAACCGGCAACGGAGCCGTTTCCGATGCTGGTGCCGCCCCGGGAGATATCCATATACAGCGGCGTACTGACATAGCCCACCACACGGAACGTAGTCGTGGTGAGCATATCCAGTGTGGCATTGTCATTTTCCGTCGTTATGGTAAACATGGTGCCAAGAACCGAGTCGTCCCGCCCCTGGCCATCGATCAGACATTCATCCGGACTCTGGGGCATTCTGCCCCCCAGCAGGTAGGGCCGGGTGATCCGCTGGGGAATGGAGTGGATTTTATAGACGGAGTCCGTCTCGCTCTCCCCAAAGCGGGAAATGGCATCAAAGCCGATGCAGCCCTCCGCATCGGCGATGCCCGGCAGGCCGGCGGCATCGCGCACCTGCTCCGCGCTCCAGCCATAGGTGCTGAGCAGGCGAAGATGATACATATTCTGCCGGTTCAGATAATCCTGCCCTGTTGCAACCATGTCGGATTTAGTCGTGACCAGTCCTACGAACATGGCAGCGCCCAGCGCGATAATGGACACAATGGCCAGATATCGCCCCAGAGATGTCCTGACGGTGCGCAGGATATTTTTTCCCATTGCTTTCTGCTTCATATTACCACTCGATCTGCCCGATGTCCTGCGGATTTTCATTGACTGTGACGGAACGGACGGTGCCGTTGCGCACCTGAATGACCCGGTCGGCCATGGCCGTCAGGGCGCTGTTGTGGGTGATGATGATCACGGTCATGCCGGTTTTGCGACCGGTATCCTGCAAAAGCTGCAAAATCGCCTTGCCGGTCTGATAATCCAGCGCACCGGTGGGCTCGTCGCACAGCAGCAGCTTTGGATTTTTGGCAAGGGCCCGGGCGATGGCCACCCGCTGCTGCTCACCGCCGGAAAGCTGACTGGGGAAATTGTTCATCCGCTCGGCCAGACCCACATCCTCCAGCACCCGGCGGGCATCGAGGGGATGGCGGCTGATCTGATTGGCCAGCTCCACATTTTCCAGCGCCGTCAGATTGCCCACAAGATTGTAAAACTGGAAGACGAAACCCACATCCTCCCGCCGGTAATCCGTCAGCTGCCGCCGGTTCATGCCGGAGATCTCACGGCCGTCCAGCAGCACCCGGCCGGTGGACAGATCATCCATGCCGCCGAGGATGTTCAAAAGGGTGGTTTTGCCGGCGCCGGACGGGCCGACAATGACCACCAGCTCCCCTTTTTCCACACAAAAGGATGCATCATGGAGGGCATGAATCTGAACCTGCCCCATTTCATACACCTTTCCCACATTTTCAAACTCAATAAACGCCATAGCTCTCCCCTGCTTTCCGATACTCCATTCATCATAGCATATATGCCGGAAAAATCCGGAATTTTCTGTGAACTTTTCCGAAAAAAGTGTGGCAGAAGCGGTTCAGCGTTCGACAAAAGTCCGCTTTTCGCCGGATAGCTGCCGCAGTACCACGCCGTTAAGGACAAATACGCCGCCGCACAGCAGCAAAAGCGCCGGCGGTGTCAGGAAAAAGCCTACCGAAGTGGCCAGCAGGCCAAACAGCAGCTGCAGCACATAGCCAACAGCATAGGCCCCGCCCATATGGAAGCCGGTAATATCCGCCGCGTAATCCACGCCGAACCGGGCGGGCACGGCGTGCAGCACACCGGGGAAAATAGGGCCAAAGCCAACGCCGATGAGGAAAAGACCGCAAAGAGACATTGTTCCCAGCGGCAGCAGCAGTACCACCGTCCCGGCCACCGCTGTGATAACCCCAATGCGGATCAGGGCATCATCGTCCAGCCGGGCGGAGGCAAAGCCGGACACCACACGCCCGACCATGATGCCGCAGTAATACAGCGATACCCACTGCGCGGCGGCCTCCGGCTCCATGGCAAACATGTGCACCGCGTAGCTGGCACCCCAGGTGCCAAGCAGGGACTCCGCCGTGCAGTAAAGGCCCAGAGACAGAATGCTGCAAATCACGCCACGGCGGCGAAGCAGCTGGGACATGGTTTTTTCCGGCAGGTGCTGCTTCTGCTGCCGGACGCTGTGCTGCTCCGGCTGCCATTTTTTCAGGGTAAACAGCACCAGCATGGCAATGGCCAGCTGAATGGCCGCCACAGTGCGGTAGCCCCAGCGCCATGCACCGGTGCCGCCGCCGAGGAAAGCGGACATAATCATGGGGCTGAGGGTCACCCCTACACCCCAGAAGCAGTGCAGCCAGTTCATATGCCGCGCCTGATAATGCAGGGATACATAGCTGTTCAGCCCCGTATCGATGGCACCGGCCCCGTAGCCCATCACAATGGAGAAGAACATCATCACCCAGATATTCGGGGCGAAGCTGATTCCCACCATGCCGACAACCGTCAGAAGTGTGGAAAAAAGTGTGACCCTGCCGGTGCCGAAACGGCGGATGAGTTTACCCGACAGGAAGCTGACACCGCCGGTGCAGACACCGATGATGATGCTGTACACCGATGCCAGACTCTCCGGCTGGCCGACCTCCAGATGCACCACCGGCCACGCCACGCCGAACAGAGAGTCCGGCAGGCCAAGTGAAATGAAAACAACATAAATTACCAGAAGAAGCACCGCAATTACCCCTTATTTCTGAACACCAGCAGCTTGCTGGCCACATAATTGAGCACCACCACCAGCACGCTGGTGGCAATTTTACAGATATTGCCGTTGAAGTGGAGCATATCCACAAAAATCAGCAGCAGCCCCGTCTCCGCAAGGCCGGAGCCCAGCCGGGCCCCCACAAATTTTGCCAGTTCCGGCAGTACCGTTCCGGCAGACCAGTCCCTGCTTTTGAACACAAAGGGCTTATTGGTCACAAAAGCAAAAGCCACCGACGCGATCCATGAAAGCGCATTGCTCAAAGCGGCTGTGCAGCCCCAGAGATTATAGCACGGCAGATACACAAGGTAGCTGACCACCGTCGTCAGTCCGCCAAAAAA
The DNA here is from genome assembly GCA_964431445.1 of uncultured Oscillospiraceae bacterium. Classification (GTDB taxonomy): domain Bacteria; phylum Bacillota; class Clostridia; order Oscillospirales; family Oscillospiraceae; genus Faecousia. The sequence goes on from CAYSJX010000017.1 coordinate 19,189, forward strand.
GAGATACAGCAGGATTTCCCTGTATTTCTGCACAAAAATCTTGATTTTCTGTCCCATATTACGCCTCCTGTTTTTAGCAGTTTAACACAATTGTCGCCCCGGCGCAACCGCTATTTTCATTTTTCTCTAAGGAACCTCTGAATAAATCGCCTGCGGCCGAGTTGCGAGTCTTGCCGATTTCATCAGAAGTTCCCTAAAAAACAGGCCCCGGTGACCGGAGCCTGTTAAATAGGGTGTTTTTACTTGCATTTCTGCCGCAGGCTGATGGCCGCGCGGCGGATGAGCGCCGCCAGCACAAGAATAATTCCGGCCGCCACCGTAAAGCCCAGCACATACAAAAGGATATTCAGTGGGAACGGCAGCGCCCCATGCACCAGACTGTACACCGGCAGAGTGCAGATTTCATAGGGACTGATGAAGAACATGTTAAAATCCGCAATTCCCGCCCGGTGCGCCAGCTCGTTGAGCACCAGCGCCACACAAACACAGACCGCAAACACCGGCACCGCCCGCAAAAGGGTCTTCCCTTCCAGCCGGACATGGCTGCTGGCCAGAAGATACGCGCCAATGACCACCATGGAACCGTGGCAGATCATGGTCTGGATATTGATGCCGATGATATCGATAAACACCGTGTTGGGATAAAGCATGACACCCGCCCCCGCGAAAACGGCATAGGTACACAGATAGGCGCACAGGCTGTCATGCAACCGCCCGCGGCGCAGCAGAGCCGCAAGCAGCCCCACATACATGGGCGTGGAGCAGAACTGGAACGGAAAGGCATACCACTGGTAGTAGGGCTGCTGCAAACCGTTGCCAAAGGTGTAGTTGAACTGCTTGTAAATTTCCAGCACGATCACAAGCACCGCAGTGCCCAGCAGGACACGGTTGACCTGCTTTGCATCGTGGCGCCGCCCCATGTGGACGGCCAGCACCGTCAGTGCAGCCGTCAGCAGTAAACAAAAAAGATGGTATGGCCCATACATAGCCGGTCTTTCGCACCGGCTATCCAGAAGGGCGCATATCATTTGCCAGAAGTTCATGGCGATCCCTCTTTTCTTTTGGCATCATAGCACAAAAGAAACAATTTGTCACCACTTTTTCTGCATCTATGTCTTTTTTGTAATTCTTCACAAAATCAGCGGACATTCGGCCTTCGATTGACTACACTTTTCCACCTGCACACATGGCAAAACCCGCCCCCGAAATTGGGGGCGGGTCGGATAAATGGGGTAGAACACTTAGTCCTGATACATGGCGACCAGCTTGTTCAGATGCTCCCAACGCTCCTTGGCAGCAGCTTCGTTTCTGGCGAACAGCTCCGTGGCCCGCTCGGGGAATTCCCGGGTCAGACGGGAGTAACGGGCTTCGTTCATCAGGAACTCCTGATAGCCGTCCTTCGGGGTCTTGCTGTCAAGCTGGAACTTGCCGGTTTCCCTGGAAGGATCGAAGCGGAACAGGTTCCAGTAGCCGCATTCGACAGCCTTCTTCATCTCGGCCTGGCAGTTGGTCATGCCGCCCTTGATGGAGTGCA
>CAYSJX010000018.1:0-20097 GCA_964431445.1 uncultured Oscillospiraceae bacterium
CTCCCTTTGGGAGAGGTGTCACGGCAAATGCCGTGACGGAGAGGGCCCTCTCTGGACAAAATCGAAGATTTCGGCCAGCTCCCCCAGTGGGGGAGCCAAGGGACGGCACTTTTTTGACACACTGGTGCGCAATGACATGCTAATTTTTGATGCACCATTCGTAGGGGCCGATTGAGGCACATCGGCCCGTTGCACGGTGTTCGATCAGGCCTCCGTAGGGGGCGGCATCCCTGACGCCCCTTTGTCCGCATTTCGGATGTCTTGCAATGGCCGGGGGTGATGTTGGGGAAATGCCTCAATAGGTGCCGTCGTTTTCCAGACCCTTGGCGATTTTTACAATGCGGGAGGTGCCGAGGCGGGAGGCACCCAGCTCGATGAATTTTTCCGCGTCCTCCAGACTGGAGATGCCGCCGGCGGCCTTGATTTTGACATGGGGGGCAACGTGGGCGGCGAACAGCTGCACATCGTGGAAAGTGGCACCGGCCTTGGAGAAGCCGGTGGAGGTCTTGATATAATCCGCGCCGGAGTCGGACACGCACTTGCACAGGGCGATCTTCTCCTCATCGGTCAGCAGGCAGGTCTCGATGATTACCTTCAGCAGGCGACCCTTGCAGGCGGCCTTGATGGCGGCAATTTCCGCGGTGATATCCGCCCAGCGGCCTTCCTTCGCCCAGCCGATGTTGATTACCATGTCCACCTCGTCCGCGCCGTTGTCCACGGCATCGGTGGCCATGAAGCACTTGGCGGCGGTGGTGGCGTAGCCGTTGGGGAAGCCGATGACGGTGCAGATGGCCAGACGGTCACCCACATATTCCCGGGCCTGCCGCACAAAGGAGGCGGGAATGCAGACCGAAGCGGTGTGATATTTCATGCCGTCATCACAGATGCCCCGGATATCTGCCCATGTGGCGGTCTGAGCCAGCAGGGTGTGGTCACATTTGGAAAGAATTTCTGAAAGTTCCATATAAATATCTCCTGTTAAAAATAATATACTGTATTTAATGGGCACGCTCAGCTTTGGGGTTGCCCGTGCAGGCGGATCTTTTTGTGATCCCGGATGCCGTGAATATAGCAGCGGTGGCACATGGCAATATAGCTGTCATTGCCGCCCAGAACCACCTGCTCGCCCTGGGTGACGATGTAGCCATCGCAAATTCGGGCGTTGATGGTGGCCTTGGCCCCGCAGTCACACATGGTTTTGATCTCCTCGATCACGTCCGCCAGCTCCATCAGCCGCCGGGAGCCGGGAAACAGCCGGGTCTGAAAATCGGTGCGCAGCCCGAAGCACAGCACCGGAATGGCACATTCATTGACAATGGTGCGCAGCTGCTCGATCTGTGCCTCGGTCATGAACTGGCACTCGTCCACGATCACCACATCGCAGCGGCCCAGCCGGGTTTCGGTAAAGCGGCGGAAAATATCGGTCTGGGGGGTCATGACCTCCACCTGCGCCTGCAGCCCGATGCGGCTGCGCAGCACCTGCGCCCCGTCCCGGGTGTCTGCGCTGGGCTTGATCAGCCAGACGTTCAGATCGTTCTCCTCATAATTGTATTTGGTGATCAGCGCCTGCGCCGTTTTACTCGAGCCCATTGCGCCGTATTTGAAATAAAGCTTGGCCATTTTTCTCTCTCCTTCTCCGTGTACCAACAGTATAGCGGATTTTTTGTTTTTTCGCAAGAGGGAAGCGGCAATTTCCCGGGACGCTTTCAGGCGTTTTCCACAAACCATTGCGGGAATTTGGTTGACATAAAGGAAAATATGATGTAAGATAGGGACAATAAAATGGGAATTGTGTCGGATGGAGGAATGTGATCATGACCATGCCCAGCTTTGTCACGCTGAAGAAAAATCTCCGGCAGGATATGTCCGCCCTGCCCGGCATCCGGGTCGCCCTGCTGGGGGACTGCGCCACGCAGCACATCGCCACCGCCCTGCGGGGCTGGGGCTATGAGGCCGGCGTGCGCTACGAGGTGTTTGACGCGGACTATAACCAGATCGATGCCCAGACCATGGACCCGACCTCGGAGCTGTATACCTTCGCGCCCGGCTGGGTCATGCTGGCCAACTGCACCGACAAGCTCTATGAAGCCTACTGTGCCTACCCCGCCGGGGAGCGCAGCCGCTTTGCCGAGACCATGCGGGATCGGCTGGTGGTGGTCTGGCAGCGGATCATGGCCAACTGTACCGCCCGGCTGCTGCAATTCAATTTTCCCGCGTGGGATGACCGGGTGTTCGGTGATTTCGGGGCCCGCACCCCGGAAAGCTTCATCTATCAGCTGCGGCGGCTCAACTGCCTGCTGGCCGAGAGCTGCGCGGAGTACAAAAACGTGTTCCTGCTGGATATCGATGGGCTGCAAAGTCGTCTGGGAGAGGCCGCCGTGCGCGACAGCAAGATGTATTGCATCGCGAAAATGCCCTTCCGCACGGATTTTCTGCCATGGCTGGCCCGGCAGGCGACGGACACGGTGCTGTCCGCCGGCGGCACCTTCAAAAAATGTGTGGTGCTGGATCTGGACAATACCCTCTGGGGCGGTGTCATCGGAGACGATGGGCTCGATGGCATCCAGATCGGAGAGCTGGGGCTGGGGCACGCTTTTTCCGCCTTCCAGAGCTGGCTGCGGGAGCTGAAAAACCGGGGAATCATCCTGTGTGTCTGCTCCAAAAACAACGAACCGGCGGCGAAGGAGCCTTTCGAAAAGCATCCGGAAATGGTGTTGCGGCTGGAGGATATCTCCGTGTTCGTGGCCAACTGGGAGGATAAGGCCAGCAACATCCGCCACATCCGGGATGTGCTGAACATCGGCATGGACTCCATGGTGTTTTTGGACGACAATCCCTTCGAGCGTGCCGCCGTGCGCAGCCTGATCCCGGAGATCACCGTGCCGGAGCTGCCGGAAAATCCGGAGGAATATGTGGACTTTTTGCGGCGGGAGAACCTGTTTGAGACGGCCTCCTTCTCCGAGGCGGACCGGGACCGCACCCGGCAGTACCGGGCGGAGGCCCAGCGGGTGAGCCTGCAGAGCCAGTGCGTGGATTATGATGCATATCTGGAAAGTCTGGAGATGGTGGCCGTGGCCAGACCCTTCGACAGCTTCCACTTCCCCCGCATTGCCCAGCTGACCCAGCGCTCCAACCAGTTCAACCTGCGCACCGTGCGCTACACCGAGCAGGAAATTGCCGCCATCGCCGCGGATGATCGCTATCTGACTCTGTATTTCACCCTGCGGGACAAATTCGGGGATCACGGTCTGATCAGCGCCGTCATTCTGGAAAAGCGGGAAGACCGGCTGTTTGTAAACACATGGCTCATGAGCTGCCGGGTACTCAAGCGGGGCATGGAGGAGTTCATTGTCAACAAAATGGTCTCCACCGCCCGGCAGGCCGGGTTTGCCACCGTGGAGGGGGAATATCTCAAAACCCCCAAGAACGCCATGGTGGCCCGCATCTATGAAAAACTGGGCTTCACCGCCCTGAGCGATACCCAATTTGTCGCGGACACCGCGACCTTTATCCCCAATTCAACCCATATTAAGGAGGACACAAACCATGAATGAGATCTATGAACGCCTGAACGAGGTTTTCCGGGACGTTTTTGACGATGACAGCCTGTGCGTCAACCAGCGCACCACCGCCGCCGACATTGAGGACTGGGACTCCCTGTCCCACATCACCCTGATTGCCGCCGTGGAGGATGAGTTCCGCATGAAATTCTCCATGAAGGAAGTGGTGGAGATGAAAAACGTGGGCGAAATGGTAGCCCTGATCGCGGCGCGTCGCAAAAAATAAAAGCCCTGCCCGCGCTGATTTTTGAGGTGCAATATGGTATTTTCCCATCTGATTTTTATTTACGCTTTCCTGCCGGTGCTGATGCTCCTGTATTACAGCCGGCGCAGCAACAGCTGGCGCAGGGGTGTCCTGCTGGCCATGTCGCTGCTGTTTTACGCATGGGGCGAGCCGGTTTATATCCTGCTGATGCTCTTTTCTGCCCTGCTCAACTATGCTTTCGGCCTGTTCATCGGGGCCAGTGAGACAGACCGGGGTAAAAAGCTGGCCGTTACCCTTGGCGTGGTGATGAATCTGGCTCTGCTGGGGGTGTTCAAATACACCGGCTTTTTCATGCAGACCGTCAATGACCTGACGGGGCTGCACCTGCCCGTGCCGGAAATTTCCCTGCCGCTGGGCATCAGCTTCTATACCTTCCAGGCCATGACCTATGTGATCGATGTCTACCGGGGCTACTGCAAGCCGCAGGGGCGGTATTCGTGGGTGCTGCTGTACATCTGCCTGTTTCCCCAGCTGGTGGCGGGCCCCATCGTGCGTTACACGGATATTGAGGACTCTCTGGCAGACCGGCGGGTCTCCGCGGCCCAGATCAACCACGGCATCTACCGCTTCGCCATCGGCCTTGGCAAGAAGGTGGTGCTGTCCAACGCCTGCGCCCTGGCCTGTGAGAATCTGTTCGGCCTGACGGTGGGGGATGTTCCCTACCATACTGTCACCGGCAGCTGGCTGGGCATTTTGTTCTATGCCCTGCAAATCTATTTCGATTTCGGCGGCTATTCCGATATGGCCATCGGTCTGGGGCACATGTTCGGCTTCACCTTTGCCGAAAACTTCAATTATCCCTATATTTCCCGCAGTGTCACGGAATACTGGCGGCGCTGGCACATAACCATGAGCAGCTGGTTTCGGGATTACCTTTTCTATCCCGTTCTGCGCTCCCGGCCCATAACAAAGCTGACCCGCAGCCTGAAAAAATCCGGCCACAAGGCCGCCTCGCGCAATGTGCCCACCGTTCTGGCGCTGCTGATCGTGTGGTTCGCCACCGGCCTGTGGCATGGTGCCAGCTGGAACTATGTGCTGTGGGGGCTTTACTATGGTGTGCTGCTGATTCTGGACAGGTTCTTCCTGGAAAAGGCCATGAAGAAGCTCTCCGCCACGGCTTCCGCCGTTGTGGGGCACGTCAGCTTCATCATCCTGACCCTGATCGGCTACACCTTCTTCTACCATGAGCAGAATACCTTTGCCCAGCTGGGCTACCTGTTCGGCATCGGTACCTCCGCCTTCAGCCACAGCTTTGTCTCCTCGGTGTTTACCACCCAGCTGTACCTGCTGGGGCTGTGCATTCTGTGCGCCACGCCCCTGAGCCATCTGCTGATGGAGCGCTTCCGGGGCCTGACCCGGCGGGTGCTGGGCCCCCACACGGCCTACGCGGTGGATCGGGTCATCAAGACCCTGATCGTGCTGGTGCTGCTGGCCATCAGCACCGTCCGGCTTGTGGGCAACAGCTATAATCCCTTTATCTATTTCAAATTCTGAGGAGGTGTGCGGCTATGAACAGCAAACCCATTGATAAAATCGTTTTAGTCCTCGTTGCCGCCGCCGTGCTGACGCTGGCCCTGCTGAATGTCTTCCAGCCCAACCGGCCCACCGTCTCCGAAAGCGAGAACAGGACACTGGCCACATGGCCGGAGTTCCGGCTGGCCGATGTGGTCAGCGGCAAGTATTTCGCGGATATTTCCACCTTCTTCTCCGACACCTTCTACGGCCGGGAGACACTGGTCAACTTCTCCTCGTGGCTCGATCAGTTCAAGGGGATCTATGATGAAGATTTCTCCTTCCTGCTCAACCGCAACCCCGGCACCGCCACGCAGCCGACAGACGATCCGGATGACGACTGGACGCTGCCGCCTCTGCCCACGGTGGCGCCGACCCAGCCGCCCACAACCGGCCCGTCGCTGCCCCCGGATCCCACGGATCCCTCCACGCCGCCGACGGTGATCCCCATCTCCCTGTCCGACAGTGCCATCACCCTCACCGCCGGCTCTACCAGTGTGTTGACCGCCACCGTGGGCACCGGCTATGACCAGCTGAGCTGGACGGCGGAAAATCCCGATGTCGCCTATGTGACCGACAATGGGGACGGCACCGCCGTGATCAAGGGCCTGACCGCCGGAACCTCCAGCGTCAGTGCCACCGTCACCGGCACGGACGGGCAGCAGTATTCCTGCCTGTGCATCGTGACCGTCAAAACCGTGTCCACACCGGACCCCAGCGGCGATAACGGCGATTTCCTGCCCAACGGTCTGTTCATCTATAAGGGCGCGGCCTATTCCCAGTCCTATTTCAACAAGACCTACTCCACCCGTCTGGGTGAGATCTACCAGCGTTTTGGCGTTCTGTTCCCCAATTCCCGGGTCTCGGTGGTGACCGCGCCGCTGGCTACCATCACCATCAACGATCCCAAGATCAACGATAAGATCTCCGCCCAGGGCCCCATTCTGGACAAGATCGAGGCCGTCATGCCCGACGATGTGAATTTCGTCAATCTGAAAAACGTGTTCCTGGCCCACGCCGATGAATACCTGTTCTTCAAGAGCGACCACCACTGGACACAGCGGGGCGCATACTATGCCTACTATGAATACGCCCTGTCCGTCGGCCTGACGCCCACCCCCATCGATCAGTTCGAGAAGAAGATCCTCAGCACCAATTATATCGGCTCCATGTATAACTACACCAAGGATGACCGGGTCAAGAGCTTCTATGACACGGTGGAGGCCTATATCCCCACCAAGCCCTGCACCATGACCATCCACGCCAACGGAAAAACCAGCACCTACGATTTCTGTATCAACACGTCCAAGACCACCTACCTGTCCTTTATCAACGGCGACAACGGCTACACCGTTATCAATGTGCCGGATAACCCCCAGGATATGACCGCGCTGGTGTTTAAGGACTCTTACGGCAACGCCTTCGTGCCCTACCTGACGGAGCATTACGGCAACATCATCGTCATCGATGCCCGCTATGTCACGATCAAGGCGCTGGAAGAATTCGGAGACATGAATATCACCGATATCATCTTCCTGAATAACACCTCCACCATGACCAAGAGCTGGTATACCAAGTATTACAACATGATCACCTGATGTGCCCCCAATAGAAGAAAATCCCCCTGTTTTCCAATCGGAAAACAGGGGGATTGCCATACCAAACCCCAGCCGTCATTGCGAGCCAGCTCTCAAGCTGGCGTGGCAATCCCCCGGATAGACGTACAATCCCCCCGTTTTTCCGACATTCCGGAAGAACGGAGGTCACGATGATACGCTTTTTGCGGGTTTCCTCTGGAAAATTTACGGAAAGTTTGTAATTATGCCCTTCGGATGCGTTATGATAAAATAGAATGATAAAGGGAAGGGGCGGGGATTATGGAGAAAAACACGGAGAAAAACGGTCTGCTTCGCCGTAGCAGGCGGGGGCTGTTGCACATTGTGTTCAGCCGCACCATGCTGGCGCTTTTTCTGCTGGTGGTCAACTGCGCGCTGCTGCTGACGGCGGCCATGGGCTTGCTGCGGGAGGTGCCGCTGCTGCTGGGAAGTGCCACGGTGTACACGGCGGTGATGCTGCTGATCGTGATCAATGACCGGGAAAATCCTTCCGTCAAGCTCTCGTGGTGCGCCTTTATCGCGGTGCTGCCCCTGCCGGGGTCGGTGCTGTATCTGTTCGCCCGGTACAACTGGGGCTCCCGGCTCAGCCGCCGGGTGCAGCAGCAGAGCATCGCGGAAAGCGCGGTCATGCTGCCGGACGGGCAGGCCCAGCGCCGGAAGCTGAATGGGCAGGACAGGGATTTTTGCAATCTGACCGGGTATCTGGCCCGGTGTGGTTTTCCGGTGTACGAGGCGGGGCAGACCCGGTATTTTCCCCTTGGGGAGGATATGTTCCGGGAAATGCTGACCCGGCTGGAACAGGCGCGCAGCAGCATCTATCTGGAATTTTTCATCATTGCTCCGGGGAGAATGTGGGGGCAGATTCTGCAAATTTTGCAGCGAAAGGCGCAGCAGGGCGTGGATGTGCGGGTGCTGTATGACGGCATGAACGCCCTGACCAACCTGCCCTCCGACTATCCCACGCAGCTGGAGCATATGGGCATCGCCTGCCGGGTCTTTTCGCCGGTTTTGCCGCTGGTTTCCTCCCATTACAACAACCGGGATCACCGGAAAATTCTGGTGATCGATGGAGAAGTGGCCTTTACCGGCGGCGTGAATTTGCAGGATCGCTATATCAACGCCGAACGGGTCTTTGGCCACTGGAAGGACACCGGTGTCATGGTATGCGGCGAGGCGGCCCAGAGCTTCACCGCCATGTTTTTGCAGCTGTGGAACGCGGGGCAGAAGCAGCGCTTTTTCCCACCGTACCGCCCCGGCCTGACGTGGGAGCGGGAGACTGGCTGGGTCATTCCCTTCGGAGACAGCCCCATGGATCGGGAAAATGTGGGGAAAATGGTATACATGCACATGCTTAATCAGGCCAAGCGCTATGTCTATATCATGACACCTTACCTGATATTGGACGGGGAAATGGTCACGGCGCTGCAATTTGCCGCCAAGCGTGGGGTGGATGTGCGGATCATTCTGCCCCATATCCCCGATAAGAAAATCGCCTTTTCACTGGCCAAAAGCCGCTATGGGGAGCTTCTGGAGGCAGGTGTGAAAATCTATGAATACACCCCCGGCTTTGTTCACGCCAAGGTGTTCCTCAGCGATGACACGCAGGCCGTGGTGGGCACCATCAATCTGGACTACCGCAGCCTGTACCACCATTTTGAATGCGGCGCGTATCTGTATCAGACCGGGTGCCTGCCGGACATCCGGGAGGATTTCCGGCACACCATGCACCTTTCTCAGCAGGTGAAGCAGGCGGATCTGAAAAAGCAGAATGTGGTCATGTGGCTGGTTGGCAAACTTCTGAAGGTGGTAGCGCCCCTTTTGTAGCAAAAAATGCGAAGTTGGCCTATTTTTCTGTTGCAATTGCGCATCGAATGTGCTATGCTTTTTCCGGAAAGGCTGTGATACTATGTACACCATTTCGCAACTTTACGACCTGTCGCATACCCGCGGCAGTGCCTATCTGGAACAGTTTACATACCCCTGGGAAGCGCTGAAGGGCATCCGGGACTTTATTGTGGCCCTTGGCCCCACGCTGGGCCCGGATTATATCCAGCGGGAGCCGCAGGTGTGGGTTCACCGCACGGCGGTCATCGCGCCCACGGCCTATCTGGGCGCACCGTGCATCATTGGCGCGGAGACGGAGGTGCGCCACGGCGCGTTCATCCGGGGCAGTGCCCTGGTGGGCGACCACTGCGTGGTGGGAAATTCCGTGGAACTGAAAAATGTGATTCTCTTTGACAATGTGCAGGTGCCCCATTACAACTATGTGGGCGACAGCATCCTGGGCTACCGGGCCCATATGGGTGCCGGCTCCATCACTTCCAACGTCAAATCGGATAAGACGCTGGTGGTGATCCACACCCAGCCGCAGATTCCCACAGGGCTGAAAAAGGTTGGGGCCATGCTGGGCGATTATGTGGAGGTCGGCTGCAACAGCGTGCTCAATCCCGGCACCGTCATCGGCCGCAACAGCAATGTATACCCCCTGAGCTGTGTCCGGGGCGTGATTCCGGAAAACAGCATCTGCAAGACCGGTGGTGTCATCGTGCCAAAACGTGGAAAGGATGGGAACAACTGATGGGAAAGTATTTCGGAACCGATGGCTTCCGGGGCGAAGCCAATAAAAATCTGACAGCGGATCATGCCTTCAAGGTCGGCCGCTTCCTGGGCTGGTATTACGGCGAGTGCAAGCGCCGTGATGGGCGGGAGGAGAGCGCCCGCATCGTCATCGGCAAGGATACCCGCCGCTCCAGCTACATGTTTGAATACGCACTGGCCGCCGGCATCACCGCCTCCGGCGCGGATGCCTATCTGCTCCACGTTACCACCACGCCTTCGGTGGCTTATGTGACCCGGATGGACGATTTTGACTGCGGCGTGATGATCTCCGCCAGCCACAACCCCTATTATGACAACGGCATCAAGCTGCTGAACGCTCACGGCGAGAAAATGGAGGAGAGTACCATTTCTCTGGTGGAGGATTATCTCGACGGCAAGCTGCACCTCTTCGGGCAGGACTGGCCGGAGCTTCCGCTGGCCCAGCGGGAGAGCATCGGCCGCACGGTAGACCATGTGGCCGGGCGTAACCGCTATGTGGGCTATCTGATTTCTCTGGGCATATACTCCTTCAAGGGAATTAAGGTGGGTCTGGACTGCGCCAACGGCAGCGCGTGGAACATCGCCAAGTCCGTTTTTGACGCGCTGGGTGCCAAAACCTATGTGATCAACGCCAATCCAGACGGCTACAATATCAACAAGGATGCCGGTTCCACCCATATCGAGCAGCTGCAGCGCTTCGTGGTGGAAAATGGGCTGGATGTGGGCTTTGCCTACGATGGCGATGCCGACCGCTGCCTGTGTGTGGACGAAAAGGGCAATGTGATCACCGGCGACCATATCCTCTACATCTACGGCAGCTATATGAAGGAGCGGGATAAACTGCTGGGCAATACCGTGGTCACCACGGTCATGTCCAACTTCGGCCTGTACAAGGCGTTGGACGAAAAGGGAATCGGCTATGCCAAGACCGCTGTTGGCGACAAGTATGTCTATGAGCATATGGTGACCCATGGCAACCGCATCGGCGGCGAGCAGAGCGGGCATATCATCTTCTCCAAGTATGCCACCACCGGAGACGGCATTCTGACCAGTCTGAAAATGATGGAGGTCATGCTGGCCAAGAAAAAGACCCTCAGCCAGCTGTGCGAGGGGCTGACCATTTATCCGCAGGTGCTGAAAAACGTGCGGGTGCAGGATAAGCCCGCAGCTCAGAACGATCCCGAAGTGCAGGCAGCGGTGCGCGCGGTGGCGCAGCGGCTGGGAGACACAGGCCGCATTCTTGTGCGGGAGTCCGGCACGGAACCGGTGATCCGCGTCATGGTGGAAGCGCCCAGCAAGGCCATCTGTCAGGAATGTGTAGACAGCGTGGTGGACGTGATCTGCGCCCGTGGCCACGCGAGAGTGTAAAAACCCTGAAATGTAAAAATCGTGGCTCGGCATTTGCCAGGCCACGATTTTTTGCGCCACCCCATTGTCACCTTCGGTGACGCTGCCCTTCGGGAAGCCTCTTCCGGCCCGGCGTACCGCCCCCAGAGGGGAAGGCACGGGGCGTCGAGCATGGGTGCGTCAGAGAACGTAACAAGGGGCGTCAGGAATGCCGCCCACTACGGTAAGACATCGAACGTTGTGCAAGAGGGCCGATGTGCCTCAATCGGCCCCTACAGAAACTCAAAAGAATTAACATGTCATTGCGAACCAGTGCGCACACTGGTGTGGCAATCCCCCCGTCCTTCCGGGCTGTCGGAAAACGGGGGGATTGTTTGGCTATCCGGGGAATTGCTACGCCAGCTTGAGAGCTGACTTACAACAAGACTTTGTGTGATTACCGCGTCGGTCTCCCTGAGGCACCTTGGCTGGTTTGGCTTGTGTCAGACGGTGGTGAAGGCGCGGTAGTAGTTGTTGGTTTCCAGCAGCTCCTGGGGGGTGCCGGCGGCTTCCAGGGTGCCGTCTTTCAGGACGATGATGTAATCGGCGTTGCGGGTGGCGGCGTAGTTGTGGGCGATCATGATGGTGGTTTTATCCTGCATCAGATTGTCCAGCGCCTGGGTGACGGTGGCCTCGCTGAGTACATCCAGATTGCTGGTGGCTTCATCCAGCAGGAGAATATCGGCGCCCCGCAGCATGGCCCGGGCGATGGAGATGCACTGCCCCTGCCCGCCGGAGAAATTGGAGCCGCCAAGGCCCACATCCTCGTCAAAGCCGTCGGGTTTTTCCGTGATGCAGTCATAGCAGCGGGCTTTGCGTGTCACGTCCGCCAGCTCTTCGGCAGATACCTCACGCGTCAGACCGTAGGTCAGGTTTTCCCGCACGGTGCCGCCGATCAGCGGATCCTTCTGGAACACATAGGAGAAGCGGTTGCGCCACTGGGTCAGATTGTAGTCGGCAATGGGGTCACCGGCGAAGAGAATGCGGCCCTGATCGGGTTCGTACAGCCGGGTGAGCAGCTTGAACAGGGTGGACTTGCCTGCGCCGTTGCCGCCGATGATGGCCGTCACTTTGCCTGCGGGAATGGTCACGGACAGATCTCTTAGCACCTGCCGCTCCTCGTTATAGGAAAAGCTGACATGCTCCAGCACAATATCCCCGCAGACCTGCGGTACATCCCGGCCACCGGCGGGCTCTTCCTGCGAGTCCATGATCCGGGCGATTTTCTGCATGGTGCCGAAGACGGTGAACAGGGAGCCGGCGTTGATGAAGAACAGACCCAGATGCATGCCCACCACACCGGTGATCATATAGAAGCTGGTCAGATCGCCCACGGTCAGTTCGCCGCTGGGCACCAGCTGGCCGCCGATGACAAACACGATCACAAGGAAAATGATGGAGCTGAGACTGCTGATGATCTGAAACGCCGCCACGGACAGCCAGTTCAGAAGTTCTGCCACATACATTTTTTTGAAGGTGCCGCTGCCCTTTTTCGCCTCGATCTTCTCCGCCACCGCACTTTTGATCAGGCGGAAATTGCGGGTGCGCTCGGCCAGATAGCCAAGGCTTCCGGCGGTGACCCGGGTGCTGTATACACCCAGCTTGAATTGCAGCACACTGTAAACGGAGAAAACCAGCAAAATGATCGGCACCATCAGCAAGGAATAGTTGGCCAGCCGGGTGTTGGTATCATAGAGCATGATAAACGCCTGCACGGTGGTGACCACGGAGGTCAGACTAACTTCTATGATGGAAAACAGGGTCGCCGGGGCGGAGGCGTCGGAGGTCACACGGCTGACAAGCTGATTGCCGTTGTCCTCGTCATAGTAGCGGGTGGGCAGATGCATGATCTTGCGCCACAGCCGCACCCGAACCCGCATGGTGATGGTTTCTTCCATCTTGCGGGAAAAATAGGCATTGCCGATGGTCAGTACCGCCACAAACGCCGTGGCGGCGATGAAGCGGATCAGCTCCGCGGCGTTGATGGCATTCTGGCTGCCGTCAATGATGCTGCCGGTCAGGGTGGCAACCTCCAGCTCCAGGCGCCCCATGGCGATGGAGAAGGCGATGCTCAGCACGATCAGCACCCATGGCAGCCTGACGCTCAGCAGAATGCGGAAGTAGCTGCCGATGCTGCGGAAAATGGATCGGATCTTTTTCATAGGACAGTTTCCTCCGCGTTCTCATTCATGCTGCGGTAGAGCGGACAGCTGGCCAGAAGACTCTCGTGGGTACCTTCGCCCACAAGATGGCCGCCGGAAAGCACCAGAATTTTGTCATATTTCCGGGCAAAACGCAGGTCGTGGGTCACCAGAAGCCGGGTTTTACCGGCAAATACGGTGTCCATCGTCTCCTGAATGCGGGCGGAGACCCGGATATCCAGCGCGCTGGTGGGCTCATCCATCAGAATGATAGCGCCGCCGCGCAGCACCTCCCGGGTCAGCACCAGCCGCTGGCTCTGCCCGCCGGACAGGGCCGCGTCCGAGGCGATCTCCCGATCCAGACAGTTGCCGCACAGGCTCAGATATTCATCGAAACCGGTTTTCCGGGCGGCCTCCAGAATTTCTTCATCGGAGACGGCACGGGGAATGCCGTAGGTCAAAAGTTCCCGCAGCGTGCCGCTGAAAAAGCCGGTTCCCTGCTGCACATAGGAGATGCTCTGCCGGAAGGCGGAGAGGGAAATATCCCGGATATCCGTATCCCCGATCAGCACCTGCCCCTCCTGCGGGCTGTAGAGCTGCTCAAGAATGCTGATGGCCGTGGTTTTGCCGCTGCCGCACAGGCCTACAATGGCGGCGGAGGTTCCCCGGGGCACCGTAAAGCTCACATGCTCCAGCGCCGGTGCGTCCGCCTCCGGATAGGTCAAGGTCACATCCCGGAAATGCAGATCCCCCGTCCGGGGCAGCTCGGCCACGGGGCCGGAGGCTTCGTCCGGGCTTTGCATGATTTCCACTACCCGGAAGAAGCTGCCCTGCAGCCCTTTGATGGTCGTCCAGTATTGGAAAATCTGATCGATGTAGGGAAACAGGTTCTGGGAGAACAGGAAAAACGCCAGCCAGACGGCGAGGTCGATCTGCTTTTTTTGCAGCAGGATCACCGCCACCAGCACCACCACAAACTTTTGCAGAATATCCATGATGGAGGTGATGGCGCTGGCCAGATTGTCCTGATGGACAAGGCGCATGTTGGCCTTGAGCAGTTCATGGGCGGCCTGCTCGCCCCGGCGCTCCTCCTGCTCTTCGTTGGTATAGGTTTTGATCAGCTGCAAATGGGTAATGCGGTCGGCCAGAAAGCCGGTCAGCACACCGATCCGGTTATACAGGCGGATGCTGCTTTTCTGGAATACCCGCCCCATGATCAGAGCGTAAATATATTTCAGCGGGATCAGGGCGAAGCAGGACAGGGCCAGCAGATAATGGTATTCATGAATGGTGACCATGGCACCGACCACATAGTAGAGTGCCGGGATCAGGTTGAGAATGATGTTCACCAGATCCAGCGCGGCGGAGGAGTCGTTGCTGATGGCACTCATCAGCTCGGAGGGGTCGTTGCGGTCAAAATACTCCATCCGCATGCCCAGCATTTTGCGCCAGACCCGGTCACGGGTGCGGCGCACGGACAGAGACTGGGCGTGAACCATGGCGGCCACGGCTACGACCGCGATCACACCGGTCATCACATAATACATAATCGCCCTGGCCACCGCCGTGCCGGACAGGTCGCCACCCAGAAGACCGGCGGTGGTGTCGGGCAGCTTGAGCATCAGCCAGGTCTGTGTCAGATTCAAAGTCAGGCTCAAAGCAATCCAGAGCCAGGGCAATTTCAGGTCTCGAATGGTGCGAAACAGAGCGGCCCAGCTGTTGCCGGTGCGCTTTTCTTTTGCTCGTTTAGCCATGGGATCCTCCTAAAAAAACGGGATGCCGCATGCCGAAGCATACGGCACCCGCCAGATGGTTGATTACTGCTCGTAGCGCATGGCGAAGAAGGTGCCTTCCACGTTGGCAATGTAGCCTTCGAAGCTGGCATCTGTCAGCACGTTGTAGCCGATATAGGCGTTGATCAGATCCTGCAGATCAGAGCCGGTCAGTCGGTCGAGCACCACGGTGTCGGAGACACGGACGGGGTTATACAGGTTGGTGTCCGCAGCGTCCATCAGCTTGTCGGCGGCGGCCCTGGAGGAGAATTCGTAGTATGTATGGTGGCCGACCACTTCACCGTCAAGACCGTAGATCACGTCCGTCCGGCCCGTCAGTTCCTTTTCCAGAGACTGATCCACAAAGGAGTAATCGCCCTTGCAGGTGAGAATGGCCTTGTCGTCAAAGGTCAGGTCGGTGGGGTCGCTCATTTCGCTGCAGGGCTTGTAGGGGTTGACACCATAGTTGGACAGACCGTACTCAAGCTTCAGATTTTCTGCATAGCCGGCGGCGCTGCGGTCGGACTGAATCTGGCCGTACAGCTCCTGCCACTGCTGGAACTGCGCATCGATGAAGGTTTCGTCCTGCTTGCAGACCAGAACGGTCTCGCTTTCCGCCGTCATGGTCAGACCGTACAGCTGCTCCAGATTGGCCGCCACCACGTCCTTGTCCGCGGCATCGGCCAAAAACGCGTACAGGCAGGCATAAATCGCCTTGTCCTCGTTGCCGTAGACCACGCAGCCCATGACCACGCTGCCCTTGAGATGGATCATCAGCGATTCATCGGGCTTGCCCAGATCCACTTCCCCGGCCACAAACTCGCCGGTGGCAGTGTCCATCCAGCCGGAGGCCAGACCGGTTTCCGGATCATAGTCGTAAATGCCCACGATGTTACCCTCTTCGTCATAGCGGACGGTGTCGGGATAGGCCATCATGTTCACGTTTTCTTCCAGCGTGGTGCCGAAATTGCGGTTGATCAGCGTCGTGCGCGCATCGTATTTCAGCCCCTCCGGGTCTTTGTGGGTGTAAAGCTCCTCAAACTGCACGATGGAGTCATCGCTGAACAGGCCACAGCCTGCCGCGCTCAGCACCAGAACCAGCGCCAGCGCCAATGCCAATACTGCCAATACCTTTTTCATAATAGCTTCCTCCTTATTTTTCCTTGTAATAGAGCATGCAGTGGCAGAAACCCTCAAAATCAGGGTCGGCGCACTGCGCCTTGAATTCCTCACAGATGCATTTGTACTCCGGCTTGCGCTCGGTGCGGCAGGGGCAGAAGCCGCCGGTGCGCTTGAGGCCTTCTTTCACCTGCGCAACGATTTCCTTATCCGGATTGAGTCTGATTTTTCCCATGATCGTGTCCTCCTGTGGAATTTATTCGTAGAGCAGCTTGGCCAGCTGCGCCAGCAGCTCCGGCTGCTCCATGGAACCGGTTGCCTCGTGTACCTTCTCGCCCCTGCGGAAGAACAGCAGGGTGGGAATGGCCATAATGTGGAAAGCTTCCGCAATTTCGGGATAGTGGGAAATGTTGATCCGGCCAAAGGCCACACCGGGCATCTGATCGGCCACGGCATCATATACCGGTGCAAGCATGACACAGGCCACGCAGTTGTCCCCATAGCAGTCGATCACGGCGTAATCGGCCCGGGAAAATTCTTCCCACTCGTTTGCGTGCAATTCAATGGTTCCCATCTGCCTTACCTCCCCATTTTCTGTGCCACCAGCGCATCGATCGCGCCGAACAGCTCCGTTACGCAGGCATCCACCATGGCGCTTTCCAGCATTTTCTCCCGTGACGGTACCGGTTCGCCCATCAGAGCCATCATTTCCAGCATCTGATCGGCCTCGGCTTCCACGGCCTCCCGGTCGATCCGGATGCCGTTGGCACGGCAGTATTCTGCCGCCGCCCAGCCCTGCTTGGCCTGATAGAGCATGCCGCTGCGGAGTTCCTCCCGGGTGGGCAGCTCCATGCCGGCTTCCTGGCACTGGCGGATGATTTCGTCCATTTCTTCGGCAATGGTGGCATCCAGATCGGCAGGGGAGTAGGAAAATTCGCTGCCCTCGATCAGCCGCTCCATGACATGGCTGACGGCCATTTTCCGGTTTTCCATGCGGCATTCGGACAGCATCTTGTCGGCCATGTAGGCCCGGTAGTCCGCCACCGTGTTTACACCCTCCAGCCCTATGGAGGAGATGAGCCCATCGTCCAGCTGCGCCGGGACGGGGCGGATGATCTTCTCCACCGTCAGCTGCACTCCGGCACCGCACAGCACGGTGCTGAAGCACGCACCGATCGTTTTGCCCAGTGCGGCCTGCGTAGCTTCCTCCGCGCCGGGAATGTCCAGCGCGGTGTAGAGCATGACGGTGCGGCCGTCGCCGTAGCGTGCCCCATCGGCCCGGCAGTAGACAATGTCCCCCTGCTGCGCCTGCTGCACCGGCACCTGCGCGGCATAGCGCCGGCACAGCGCCTGCACCTGCCGGTCTACCTCCGCTTCGTCTACGGTGGCAGTCAGAAACTCGTCGGGAATCGCAATATCCGAAAGATTGCACAGTCTGATTACGTTGCCTTTCATAGAACGCTCCTCTCATATCTGCCCCCAAAGGGCCCGGATTAAATTGTCCCCATCATATCACACCTTGTTCACAAATACAACTGTTTTCCACAGAAAAATATGCCGCTTACCGGCAAAGCAGCGCCTATCCGGTAAAAAAAGAGTAAAGATTGTATTTTCCGCACCGCATGGCGGATCTTACCCCGGATCCGGCAACTTTGCCTCTTTTCAAGGGCTGTCCGGTGTGCTATAATGAGGAAGAATGCGGCCGGATGGTCTGCGATCCGGCGGCTGGAATGGGGGTAACTATGAACAACATTTTGTTTGTCGGAGAGCATTCGCGCACCTATGATGTGCAGTGGCACAGCCATGACCACTGGGAGCTGGTATACTGCACCGGCGGGCAGGGCACTTTCCAGTTCGATGACGGCAGCGCGGTGGAATACAAAACCGGCGATGCCGTGGCCATTCCGCCCAACCTTCGCCACACCAACCGGAGCCCCGAGGGCTTTACCAACATCCATCTGCGCATGTCTGACCCCGCTTTTACCGACCGGGCGGCCTTCCTTGTGACGGATGATGAGGAGTGGCCTCTGCAATTTACCTTTTTACAGGCCCGCTACTATTATCTGTCGGACATCCGTAAGCGGGAGCTGGTGCTGGACGCGCTGGGCGATCTGATCGTCAGCTATATGACGGTGTTTCGCAACAACAGCGCCTTTTCCGCGCCGGTGGAGCAGATCCGGGATCTGATCATCCGCAACTACACCCAGCCGGATTTCGCACTGGATGAGGCCCTGCGCAAGCTGCCCTTCCACTATGACTATCTGCGCAAGCTCTTCCGGCGGGAAATGGGCATGACTCCGCTGGAGTATATGACCCACCTGCGGATGAAGAAGGCAGAGAATATGCTGGGCCCTTTGTGGTCACACGGCTTTTCCGTGACCTATATCGCCATGTCCTGCGGCTATGAGAACGCACTGTATTTCTCCCGTGTATTTAAGAACCATTTTGGTTGTTCCCCCACGGACTTCTCCAAAAACTACAGGCAGCAGGCACAGCAGACGTAATGGGCGGACTCTGTAAAACCCACATTTTTTCGCACAAAAAATCAATAAATTGTTGACAAATATATCGATATCGTAACATTTTGCAGAAACGGGCATTTCACGCTGACGGCGTTGGATGTCCGTTTTTTGCATAAGCAGGAACGAAAAAGATATGGATTTCGGCAATCTGCTCATGTATAATAGAGCTGAAAAATGAAAATTGGCTATTTTGCCGAAAAGGAGGCTGCTGCTTGAAAATCGGAATTCGTGCCCACGATCTGGGCGTGACAGGGATGGAAAACGTGGTCAGCCGGCTGCGGGAGCTGGACATTGACGGCGCGCAGCTGGTGTGCTACAAGGTCTGCGAGGATATCCCCTATGCCCCCGGTGCCATTACGGAAGAGAAAGCCGCAGCCATCGGCCGGCAGTTCGCTGCGGCCGGCAAGACGGTGCCGCTGGTGGGCGCATACTTCAACTGCGTCCACTCTGACCGGCAGAAGGAAGCGCGCTGCGAGAAGATCTTCGAAGATTACCTTCGCACCTGCAATGCCATGGGCTGCCGTTATGTGGGCAGCGAGACCGGTTCTTTCAGCGATGACCCGTGGGTCTATCACCCCCGCAACCATACCCGGGAGGCGTATCAGGCCGTGGCGGCCGCCTTTTCCCGGCTGTGCGATGTGGCCGCGGACTGCGGCAGCATGGTGGCCATGGAGGGCGCGGCCGGCCATGTTTGCCATGATGTGCAGACCCTTGCGGAGGTTCGGCGGATGATGGGCCGGCCCACGAAGGTCATTTTTGACCTGTTCAACTATCTGGACGAGGAAAATCAGGGCGATTACCTGCGCATTCTGCGGCAGGGACTGGACACCTTCGCCGGGGATATTCTTCTGTTCCATATGAAAGACTGCATCCTGCAAAACGGTCAGGCACCGCGGCAGGTCAGCTTCGGCACCGGCCAGCTGGATCTGGAGCAGATCCTCGGCGCCATTAAAGCATACGATCCGGAAGCGGTGCTGATGCTGGAGGGAACCACCGGCAGCGCCATCGCACCGGCGGTACAAACAATTAAAACAATTTGGGAGCGTGTTTAATATGAATTTCGATGTCCGTTATGCCAATCACCCCGATGACTCCAGGCACTATGATACCCAGGAGCTTCGCCACCATTATCACATCGGTACCGTTTTTACCCCCGATGAGATCAATCTGACCTATTCCCATCAGGATCGCATCATCGCCGGCGGCATCATGCCTGTGCATACACAGGTGAAGCTGGAGACCTGCAAGGAGCTGGCGGCCCCCTATTTCCTGGCCCGCCGGGAGCTGGGCGCCATCAACATCGGCGGCGATGGCGTGATGATCCTCGATGGTGTGGAGTATCCCATCAACCACCGCGATGGCATTTATGTGGGCATGGGCACCAGGGAACTGATTTTCCGCAGCGTGGATCCGGAAAATCCGGCCAAGTTCTACATCAATTCCTGCCCGGCACACCGCACCTGCCCCACGGTGCATATCCCCATGGACAAGGCCCGCTACAATCATCTGGGCAGTCAGGAGACGGTCAATGAGCGGATCCTGCGCCAGTATATCCACCCCGCCGTCTGCGAAAGCTGCCAGCTGAGCATGGGCATGACCGCCCTGC
>CAYSJX010000019.1:0-19179 GCA_964431445.1 uncultured Oscillospiraceae bacterium
GGCTTTTTGCGCTTTTTTTGCTGTCACTCTACTCTTTTTCATAACAATGACAGCAGGGTCTGGTTCGGCACCCACCGGGCGGGCCGGTGAGTGCTTTTTATGCGTTTTCATCGGGGAAGATAGCGCGCAGGGTGGTTTGGACGACCTGTTTTTTGTCGAACTGCCGCTCCATTTTTTCCCGGCCCGCTTCGCCCATGGCGGCGCGCTGCTCGCGGGGCAGGCGTGCCATCTCCTGCATGGCCCGCAGCAGATCCTCCGTGTCTCTCGGGCGGCAGAGGAAGCCGGAAACGCCCTCCTGCACCGCCTCCCGGCAGCCGGGAATGGCCGTGGTGATCACGGGGCGGGCCATGGCGGCCGCCTCCAGCAGGACGTTGCTCATGCCCTCATGATAGCTGGGCATCACCACGCAGTCCGCCGCCGCGTAGAACGGGCGGGGATCCTGCTGGAAGCCGTGGAACCGGGCAATTCCCTCCCGGCCCAGCTGCTCCACCTCCTGCTTGTACTCGTCCTCATAAAAGCCCACCAGATCCAGCGTGAAATCCACACCGGCCTGCCGCAGCAGCCGGGCGGCGCGGAACAGCTCGTCGATTCCCTTTTCCCGCATAATGCGCCCCAGATACAGAAACCGGATGGGCGCATTCTCCGGATAAGGGGCGGGGCTGTACTGCTCCAGATCGATGCCCGCGCCGGACAGCACCGTACACTGCCCTTCGGGGATGATTTTATGCCGGACAAAGGTCTCGGCGTTGACGGTGTTTTCAAAGAACACCGTTCTCGCCCCCCGCAGCGCGGTGCGGTACATCCGGCTCACCAGCAGCGCCAGCGGCCTGCGCTCAAAGGCGGAGCCAAGTCCCTGCACATTGACGCAGTAGTCAATTCCCGCCCGGCGGCACAGGTAGCCGCCGTAGATATTGGGCTTGATGGAATAGGTGATGACAAGATCCGGCTTTTCCTGCCGCAGCAGCTGCCGATAGAATCGCAGCAGCTCGATCTCCCGCAGGGGGTTGATGCCCCGGCGGTCTACCTCCGTTTCGACACAGCGCATCCCCAGTGCCTGAAAATCCTGCTCATGGCCCACAAAGGGCGTGCTGATGACCACCTCGTGCTGTTGCCGCAGTTGCAGCAGCAGCGCCAGGCGAAATCGGTAGAGCATATAAGAATGATTTGTCAGCACCAGAATTTTGCTCATGGCGTTTGCCATCTCTCCTTCCGATCAATGGGGGTGGTTACAATCCAAGCTCGTCCAGCGTGCGGGCATAGGCCGGCAGACAGTTTTCCAGAAACCAGTCCAGCTCCGGCCGGTTCATGGCGCGCATGGCCTCATAGGTCTGGGCGGCGGCGCTGTCAAATTCCCGGTTGCCCGCCTTCTGCTCTTCCAGACATTTGATATGGGCGGAAAGCTTGTCGGCGGCTTTGACGATGGGCTCGAGCGTCTCGTCCGACTCCTGAATATAGGGCTCATAGCTGGGGCGCAGAACCTCCGGCAGCATGGACAGCAGCCGTTCTCCCGCCACATGCTCGACCTGCTTGTAGGCTTTTTTAATGTCGCTGTTATAATATTTAATAGGTGTGGGCAGATCGCCCGTCAAGATCTCCGTGGCATCGTGGTACAGCGCGGCCACGGCGCAGCGGTCGGGATCCGGGGCCGGCAGATGCAGAATATCCCGCCGGATCAGTGCCAGCGCATGGGCCAGCACCGCCACCTGATGGCTGTGCTCCTGTATGTTTTCCGGGTAGCTGTTTCGCATCAGTCCCCAGCGGGTGATGGAGCGCATCCGGCCCAGCAGGGCATAAAATTCATAACTCATGGCATATCTTTTTCCTGTTCCAGTTCTTTGTGCATCTGCCGCAGCACCGCGCAAAGCTCCCGCGGATCCCGGCAGATATGATCGGCCCCGGCGCGGCGCAGGGTTTCCTCGTCCCGGAAGCCCCAGCTGACGCTCAGGCAGGGGACACCGGCATTTTTCGCCGTGGTCACGTCCACCTCGCTGTCACCGATGTAAATGCATTGCTCCGCCCCCAGCTCGGCCATGGCCAGACGCAGCATGTCCGGCGCGGGCTTGCGGGGAATGCCCGCCCGCTCGCCCATGGCGAGGAGGCCGGGGAAATACAGCCGGGCCAGCTCCCCCACCGCCGCGTCCGGCTTATTGGACACGATGGCCATGGGCAAATCCGCCAGCAGCGCCAGCTGCTCCAAAATACCGGGGTAAGGCCGGGTCAGATCCCGGCAATGCTGCCGGTAGTGGGTCTGGAAGGTGGCCAGCACCTCCGGCACGCGTGCCTCATCCCCCTGCACGGCACGAAAAATCAGATTTCGGGCACCGTTGCCCACATAGCTGCGCACCTGCTCCATGGAGCAGCCGGGCAGACCGGCCTGCGCCAGCGCGAAATTGACACTGCCACACAGGTCGCCCAGGGTATCGAGCAGGGTGCCATCCAGATCAAACAGCAGACAGGTTTTCACTGCACACCCTCCCTGCTTTTGACCATGCGGATATCATTGCCCACGAAGGGAACGCGGGTATAGCTGCCCCGCAGCCGGGAGGCAATCTGGCTGTTGTAGCGGCTGGCCAGCTCCTCCGAGCGCAGGTTGGTGGAAATGATGGTGGGCTTCCCGGCCAGCAGCCGGTCGTTGATCAGGCTGTAGAGCGCCGCGGTGACAAAGGTGCCGGGCATTTCGGTGCCCAGATCGTCCACGATCAGCAGATCGCAGGCGGTATATTTTTCTCCTTCCCGGCGGGACTCTTCATCATTGGAAAATTTGGCCCGCTCCAGTCTGGTAAACAGGTGCCCGGCGGACTCATACATGACGGAGTAGCCGCTGTCGGCCACAGCCCGGGCGATGCAGGCGGAGAGGAAGGTCTTGCCCAGCCCCGTATCGCCGGAAAACAGCAGACTGGGGGAGCGCTCGGAGAAGCTGTAGGCATACCGGCGGCACAGCTGGCAGGTTCGCTCCATGATGCGCCGGGCATTGCCCTCCTCCGGATAATAATCCAGCCGGAACTGGTCGAAGCTCTCCCGCCCCACGTTCAGGAAGGTCAGCTCCTTCTTCTGCTCCTGCCGGCAAAGCTCCCGCAGGCATTCGCACATCCGGCTGCCCACATAGCCGCTGCCGCCGCAGTGGGGGCAGATGGGGCTCTCGTCCAGATAGCCTTCTTCAAAATACTGCTCCACCAGCTCCGCGCGCTCCTGCTGCAGCTGCAGATTCTCCCGGCGGGCCTGCTCCATGGTCTGCTGGGCATCGCCGCCGGAGAACACGGCCTGCGCCGCCTGCGCCATGGTCATGCGCAGCTGCCGGTCGATCTCCCGCAGGCGGGGCACCCGGGCATAGGCCTGCTGCAAATGCTCCCGGTTTTCCGACTCCCGGTCGGCCTTCGCCGCGGCCAGACGGGCACGGGCCCGATCCAATACTTCCTGGGTATAGGCCATGGTCAATCCTCCTTCAGCAGCCGTGCAATGGCGGCCTGCTCATCGCTGTCCAGCGTCCGACTGCCGGGGGTGCTGCCCCTGCGATCCTCCGTGCGCAGCTGGGAAGCGCTGGTGATGCCGGCATCGTGCCAGCGGGTGAGGATCTTGTGCATATACGCCCAGCTCAGCGAGCCGGTGTTCAGGCAGGTTCTTTCATAGGCGGCGGTCAGCAGTTCTTCGCTCATGCCCCAGTCCAGCCAGAGGGCGGCATATTTTTCCTCCGCCGCAGTCAGGGCCCGGCCCCGGATCTGCAGCAGCCGCATCAGCCGCTGCAGGCGACTGTTATAGACATTTTTCGCCTGAATGAAGGCCCCGGCGGCCTCCATGCTGTCAATTCCATGCTCCGCCCAGTAGTAGGCTTCCTTTTCAATGGTGCGCAGGGACGGCGCACGCAGCTTGCCCTGCTGGCGGGCCCGCTCCTGACAGTAGCTGATCAGCACGCACACCACATCCTCCGGCAGACCCAGATAGCGCACGAAGCTGAGCAGAATTTTCAGCTCCTCCGTGTTGAGTGTCCGGCCGAGGCGGCGCTGCACCTCGCCGTAGAGGCTGCGGAAGGAGGAGTCCAGGTTGATGGAGGCGGCAACATCCTCCTCGGAATAGGCGGGGCGCTCTCCGCTGAAGGTGCGCACCGGCTGCTCCTGCGCGATCAGTCCCATCTGTCGCAGCAGCGCCGCGGCATTGCGCAGGTTCTGCTCGTTCATGCGCAGATCCTGCGCGGCGGTGGCAAGGTCATTGCCGCTGTGCAGATACAGATACAGCATCGCCGCATCGCCGCTGGCCGCACTGAGCAGTTTATGTACATCGCACGCGTCGATGTGGATGGTATTGGTGTTCATGGTTTTCTCCTGCTGCGGAAACTCCGGCCAGGCCGCCTGCGGCCGATTGCGTCAGAGTTTCCCAAATTCGTCAATCGCAGTCATTATAGCACAGATTGCCACGGGAAACAATGGGTTTTTCCCAAAATGGTCGGTAAACCTTTCCACGGAAAAAAAACACCGCAGAAGTTGACATTGGGGCACACCCGGCGCATCCGGCAGGTCGGTCATCGGACAGGCGGGGCGTCGAGGGCGCCGCCCCCTACAATGGCTGGTCAGAAAATCCGGGGGATTGCCACACCAGTCTGCGGACTGGTTCGCAATGACATGTGTTTTTTGAGTCTCTTCTATAGGGGCCGATTAAGTCGCATCGGCCCGCCTGCACAATGTTCAATCATGCATCCGTAGAGGGCGGCATCCCTGACGCCCCTTTGTCCCCCATTCCGGGCACCCGGTACCGTAGGGGCGACCATTGGTCGCCCGCTGCATTCCCCAATGGGGAATGCAGCAAAAATCTTCGATTTTTGACATGAAACCGTGCCATTTTTGCGTATATTCCGGCCACATAATATTGGAAACGTAGCGGGCGACCGATGGTCGCCCCTACGGCATATGTGCGCATTTTCGGCGCAGGCGGGGCGTCGAGGGCGCCGCCCCCTACAATGGCTGGTCGGAAAATTCGGGGGATTGCCACACCAGTGTGCGCACTGGTTCGCAATGACAGTTCTTTTTTACACGATTGCGCACTTATTTCGAATGACACTTCTTTTTTACGCCCCCGCAGGGGCCGGTATTTGTCAGCTTTTTCTGCGGTGGGGGGCGGATGCGGCGATGGTCAGAAGCATGACCGCCGGGAATACGATGGCGGCCAGCAGGCCGGTTTTCAGCTCGCCGCCATTGGCCTGCGACACGGCTCCCACCAGTGTCGGCCCGGCGGAGCAGCCCAGATCTCCGGCCAGCGCGAACAGGGCGAACATGGCCGTGCCGCCGGCCGGGAGCGCTTCGGAGCCCAGAGAGAAGGTGCCCGGCCACATCAGTCCCACGGAAAAGCCGCACAGGGCACAGCCAGCGAAGGAGGTGACCGCGCCGGGGCTCAGGCATGCGAGCAGATAGCTGCCGACACACAGCGCCGCGCATATTGTCATGGCCCGGCGCAGGGGCAGGCGGGTGCTGAACCGGCTGTAGAGGGTGCGGGCGGTGCCCATGCACAGGGCAAAGGACAGCGGCCCCGCCAGATCGCCCACGGCCTTGGGAATATGCAGCGCCTTTTCCGCAAAGGCGGAGGCCCACTGGCTCATGCTCTGCTCGCTGGCCCCGGCGCAGAGCATCATCACGAACAGGGCAAGAAAGGTCTTGTTTTTCAGCAGCTGTTTTAAGCCCATGCCCGTCTGCCCCTCCGGCAGGATGGGCGCGATGGGCACCCGCAGGAAATTCAAACCGTTGAGCAGGGGCACCAGCGCCCACAGCAGGGCCAGCACCGGCCACGCATCCAGCCCAACCACGGAAAAGAAGAGGGTTGACAGCCCCACCACGGCTACATACCCCCAGCTGTAAAAGGAATGCAGCAGACTCATGACCGCCTGCTTGTTATCCGTGGGACACGCCTCCACAATGGGGCTGTTGACCACTTCAATCAGGCCGCCGCCGATGGCATAGACGCACACGCTGATCACCAGACCCCAGAACGGCTCCATGCACCACGGCAGCACCGCCAGCGCCGCCAGCCCCAGCGCCGCCGCCCCGTGGGCCAGCAGCATGGCCGTGCGGTAGCCGATGCGGTCAACAAATTTTGTCGCCAGCAGATCCACGGCCAGCTGCACGCAGAAATTGATGGTAATCAGGGCGGAAATGCTGGAAAGGGAGATGCCGAAGCGCTCCTGAAAGGTCAGAAACAGCAGCGGAACAAAGGTATTGACAATAGCCTGCACGATGTAGCTGACAAAACAGGCCGTGATCGTGCCGCGATAGGTTCTTTTCATGGTAAATGTATCCTCCGAAACGGCCCAAAAACCCGTTTATACAATTATAGCGAAGCTTTTTCCTGTGGTCAAGGGCGTTGTCTGTCTTTTTTACAGAAAAGGGTAGAAATCGGCGGCAAACGGTGCTATAATATACTTTGGTTTATTCCAAAAACAGAAAGGACGATCTTTCATGAGCTTATCCGCCAGTGCGCCCTGGCTTGCCTACTACGGCAACACCCCCGCCAACCTGAAATACCCCAATAAAACCATCTATCAGCTGGTTGCCGATGCCGCCAAGCAGCATCCGGACAACATTGCCTACCAGTTTCAGGGCAAAAAGACCACCTACCGCCAGTTTATGGCCCGCATTGACGCGGCTGCGCAGGGTCTTGTGTCCATGGGCATCGAAAAGGGAGACAAGGTCACCATCTGCATGCCCAACACACCGCAGGCCCTGGACTGCTTCTACGCCCTCAACCGCATCGGCGCCATCGCCAACATGATCCACCCCCTCTCCGCCGCCAGCGAAATCGCCTTCTACCTGAATTTCTCCAAGAGCAAGGCCATCCTGACGCTGGATCAGTTCTACCGCAAGGTCGCCTCCGTGCTGCCCCAGGTGGAGCAGCCGTGTGCCGTGCTGGTGGCCCAGATTCAGGACGAGCTGCCGGTGCCCCTGAACCTGCTCTACCCCCTGACCAAGGGCGGCAGAAGCTGGAAGGAACTGCCCAAAACCGGCTTTACCTACTGGCGCAACCTGATCCGCTGCCATGCCCAGCTGCCCCAGGACAATATCACAGCCGATGAATGCGCCGCGATTTTGTACTCCGGCGGCACCACCGGCACCTCCAAGGGCATCATGCTCTCCTCCCGCAATTTCAACGCGCTGGGATTGCAGACCATCGCCGCCTCCGGCTTTGATGACATTGCCGGAATGAAGATGCTGTCCGTCATGCCGGTATTCCACGGCTTCGGTCTGGGTATCGGCATCCACACCGCCCTCATCGGCGGCGCCACCTGCATTCTGATCCCGCAGTTCAATGTCAAAACCTATGCCGAGACCCTGATCAGGGAGCGGCCCAACATCATCCCCGGCGTGCCCACCCTGTTCGAGGCGCTGCTGCGGGCGGAGGATCTGAAGGGGCAGGATCTGAGCTTCCTCAAGGGCATTTTCTCCGGCGGCGACAGCCTCAGCCCCGAGCTGAAGAAGAAAGTGGACACCTTCCTGCGGGAACATGGCTGCTCCGAGCAGATCCGGGAGGGCTACGGCACCACCGAGTGCGTCACCGCCTCCTGCCTGACCCCGAAGGATTACGCCCGCTCCGGCTCCATCGGCGTGCCCTTCCCGGACGTGTACTATAAGATCGTCACCCCCGGCACCACCGAGGAGTGCGAGCCCAACATCGAGGGCGAGATCTGCATTTCCGGCCCCACGGTCATGCTTGGCTACATGGATAACCCCGAGGAAACCGCTTCCACCCTGCGCCGCCACGGCGACGGCCGCATCTGGCTGCACACCGGCGATTTGGGCCACATGGATCAGGACGGCTTTGTCTACTTCCGCCAGCGCATCAAGCGCATGATCGTCACCTCCGGCTACAATGTCTACCCCTCCCAGCTGGAAAACATCATCGACGGCCACGAGAAGGTGCTGCTGTCCTGCGTCATCGGCATTAAGGATGAGTACCGTGGCCAGAAGATCCGGGCCTATGTGGTGCCCATGCCCGGCGTGGAGCCGACGGAGGAGCTGAAAAAGGAGCTGCTGGATTACTGCTCCCTGCATATCGCCAAGTACGCCATGCCCAGAGAGCTGATCTGGCGCACGGAGCTTCCCAAGACGCTGGTGGGCAAGGTGGCCTACCGTGTACTGGAGGAGGAAGCGGCGGAAGAGGCCCGGGCATGAAACGCCGGATCTGGGAGCTGGATGCTCTGCGGGGCATCTGCATTCTGGGTGTGACGGTGGTTCACCTGATTTACGATCTGGTGGAGCTGTTCGGCATTGTGCACTGGGATTACCCGCCGGTTTACCGGTTTGTACAGAGCTGGGGCGGCGTGCTGTTCGTGCTGCTGTCGGGCATCTGCGTCACACTGGGGCACCACAGCCTGCGCCGGGGTCTGACCGTGTTCGGCTGCGGGATGCTCATCACCGCCGTGACCGTTGGCATGTATTTTCTGGGCTTCGGCCGTTCCATTATCATCTGGTTTGGTGTGCTGCACTGTCTGGGTGTGTGCATGATCCTGTGGAGCCTGTTTCGCCGGTGTCCCACATGGCTGCTGGCTCTGCTGGGTGCCGCCATGGTGGCGGCCGGGCTGTATCTGCGCGGGCAGACACTGGTCAGCACCTCCTGGCTGATCTGGCTGGGGCTGACCCCCGCCGGATTTTCCACGGCAGACTATTTCCCCCTGCTGCCCCATCTGGGATTTTTCCTGCTGGGAGCGGTTCTGGGCCGGACGGTGTACCGCAGCGGGCAGAGCCTGCTGCCGAAGGTTTCCGGACAGCGGCAGCCGGTGCGCTTTTTCTGCATGTGCGGCCGGGCATCGCTGCTGATCTATCTGGCCCATCAGCCCCTCTGGGCCGGGCTTTGCTGGTTGCTGAGTCTTGTTGTAAAGTAAAGGAAGGTGACTTCCATGAAAAAATATCTGCCATACATCGACCGGATCACCCTGGCCGCCGCCATGATCGGCATGGCCCTGCGGCTGTGGCTGCTGCAATGCGGCGAGGATGAAAAGGGATTGTATCCGGCGCACCACATTTCCTGGACACTGCTGCTGATTCTGAGCGCGGCGGTGGCCATCGGGCTGTTCCTGCTGGCCGGCTGCGCCGGGAAAAGCCGGAGCTACCGCGCCAATTTCCCCGCCTCCACCACGGGGGCGGCGGGATATCTGGCTGCCGCCATCGGGTTGGCCGTCACCGTGCCGGGGCATTTTTCCGCCGCTGCGGGCTGGATGCACACGGCAGCGGGGCTCATTGGACTGGCCGCCGCGGCGATGCTGCTGTGGGGCGCGCTGCTGCGCTACCGGGGCGACACCCCGCCCTTTCCGGCGCTGGCGGTGCCGTGCCTGTATTTTGCCCTGCGGCTGTTCTGCACCGCCCACCTGTGGCGGGACGAGCCGGAGCTGCACCGCTTTGTGATGGGCTTTTTCGCCACGGCCGCGGCCTGTCTGGCCAGCTATCAGCTGTGGGGCTTCAGCGTGGGGCTCGGTAACCGCAGTTCCAGTCTGCTGTGGAGCCTGCTGGGGGTCTACCTCTGTCTGGTGGCCGTCCCGGGCAGCAGCGATTGGCCGCTGTATCTGACGGTGGCGCTGTGGCTGCTGACCAATCTGTGCCCGAAAAAGTCCGCTCCCTTCCGCCCGCGGGTAAAGCCCGCCCCGAAGCCGGAGCCGGCCCCTGCGCCGGAGGAGCCGCAGGCCGCGGACAGTGGCCTTGACCCGGACATTGAGGCGCTGCTGGCCGAAATTCTGCGGGAAACCGAGGAAATGAAGGAGTAATCACCATGTATTTGCCGCCGAACGCGTTGTACTGCATCGATCGCCTGGAGCAGGCGGGGTTTGCATGCTACGCGGTCGGCGGCTGTGTGCGCGATGCCCTGCTGGGGCTTGTGCCCCATGACTATGATCTTTGCACCGCCGCGCCGCCGGATACGGTGGCCCGCCTCTTTGCCGGGCACACGCTGGTGCGCAGCGGCGAGCGGCACGGCACCATCGGCGTGGTGGTCGATGGCGCATGCTATGAGATCACCACCTTCCGCCGGGAGGGAGGCTATCGGGATGTGCGCCATCCGGACTGGGTCAGCTTCGTTTCCGATATCCGGGAGGATCTGGCCCGCCGGGATTTTACGGTCAACGCCATCGCATGGTCGCCCACCCGGGGCTATGCCGACCCCTTCGGCGGGCAGGAGGATCTGCGTGCCGGGGTGCTACGGGCCGTGGGAGAGCCACGGCAGCGTTTTTGCGAAGATGCCCTGCGGGTGCTGCGGGGGGCGCGTTTCGCGGTGCGCTACGGTTTGCAGGTGGAAGCGCAGACCATGCAGGCCATGTGCCAATGCGCGCCGGAGCTGGAAAAACTGGCTCCGGAGCGAATTTTTGAAGAGTTATGTAAACTTCTGCCACTGGTCGATGCCGCCGATCTGCACCGATTTGCCCCAGTGCTGCTGTGTGCGCTGCCGGAGCTGGCGAACCAGCCCGGCTTCGACCAGAAAAATCCCCATCACCGCCACGATCTGTTCACCCACACCGCCCGCACCGTGCAGGCCGTACCGCCGGAGCCGGTGCTTCGCTGGGCCGCGCTGCTCCACGATGTGGCAAAACCCGCCTGCTTTTCTCTGGACGGGGCGGGCATCGGCCATTTTTACGGCCACGCCGAGGCGGGCGCCGCCATGGCGGAGGAAATCCTGCGCCGACTTCGTGCCCCCAACGCCCTGCGGGAGCGGGTGTGCCTGCTGATCCGGCAGCACATGACCCCGGTGGAGCCCACACGCCCCGCCGTCCGCCGCAGGCTCAACCGGATCGGTGCCGAGGCTCTGCGCCAGCTGCTAAGCTTGCAGCAGGCCGACATGATGGCCACCGGCACGGAAGAAATGTGCCCCGCCTTTGACCGGGTTCGCTCTCTGATCGACCGGCTGGAGGAAGAAAACGCCTGCCTGACGGTGCGGGATCTTGCCCTGAGCGGCCATGACCTTCTGGACATGGGTTATCGGGGCCCCGCCATCGGCCGGGTGCAGCGGCTGCTGCTGGAGCTGGTGCTGGAAGAAAAAACGGAAAATACCGCCGCCGCCCTGACGGCGGCGCTGTCAGGCCCCGACTTTCCGCTGCGGGAGGACGGGCCGGAAACTACAGGAGGACAAAATCCATGAAAATTGCAATTGTGACCGGCGCATCCTCGGGAATGGGCCGGGAGTTCGCCCGACAGCTGTCGGAATATGTAAAGGTCGATGAGATCTGGGCCGTGGCCCGGCGGGAGCAGGCCCTGCAATCGCTGGCGGGAGAATGCCCGGTCCCGGTGCGGGCGGTGTGTCTGGATCTTTGCCGGGAGGAGAGCATTCAGTCTCTTGCCACCCTGCTGGAGCAGGAGCAGCCCCAGGTGGAGCTGCTGGTCAATGCCGCCGGATTCGGAAAATTCGGCCACTATGACAGCATCCCGCTGGAGGAAGACTGCCGCATGGTGCAGCTGAACTGTCTGGCCCTTCTGGCCGTGACCCGCACGGTGCTGCCGTATATGCACCGGGGCAGCCACGTTTTGCAGCTGGACAGCCTGTCCGCCTTCCAGCCGGTGCCCTATATCACCACCTACGCCGCCACCAAAGCCTTCGTCCTGAGCTACAGCCGGGCCATGAACCGGGAGCTGCGCGATGCCGGCATCCGCATGATGGCCATGAACCCCGGCTGGGTCAAAACGGAATTTTTCAACCATGCTCTGCAAACCAATGACGGCACCGTGCAGTATTACAGCAGCCTCTGGGAGCCTGCGGATGTGGTGGCCACCGGTCTGAAGGATCTGTATCGCAGCCGGAAGGACTACTCCGTACACGGCTTCTCCGTGCGGATGCAGGTGCGGCTGGTGCGGCTGCTGCCCCACGGGATCGTGATGCGCGTCTGGATGAACCAGCAGAAAAAGGCCAAAAACAACACAAATCTGAAAAAAGAGGCTCGTAAATGAAAAAAATTCTTTCCATTGCGCTCCTGCTGCTCCTGCTGGCCGGCTGCGCCGTGCCCCAGTCCCCCTCGCAGCCTCCCCAGGAGCCGCCCCGGGAGATCGACTGTCTGCAAGTCCATTTCATCGATGTGGGGCAGGCCGACTGCGCCCTGCTGGAATGCGACGGGCACTACATGCTCATTGACGGCGGCCACGCCACCGAAGGCGAGACCGTCTGCCGGTATCTGGAGGCGGAGGGCGTGGAGCAGCTGGATCTGGTGGTGGGCACCCACAGCCACGAGGATCACATCGGCGGCCTTTACACCGTGCTGCGCTCCTTTGATGTGGACACGCTGTGGACGGGTGCCATCACCTATACCAATTACACTGTGCAGAATCTGCTGGACGCTGCCGAAATTCGCCGTGTCCCGGTGGTGCAGCCCCAGTTGGGGGACACCTTTCAGCTGGGTGACGCGCTGGTAACCGTCCTCGGCCCGGTGCGCACGGATTATGAGGATGTCAACGATCTTTCCCTTGTGCTGATGGTGCAATACGGCCAGACCCGTTTCCTCTTCACCGGGGATATGGAGCAGCTGGCGGAGGGCAACATGCTCGACTACTGGGGCGAGGATTTCGACTGGCACGCCGACGTGCTCAAGGTTGGCCACCACGGCAGCTATTCCTCCTCCGGCTACCGGCTGCTGCGGGAGGTAGCGCCCACATGGGGCGTGATCAGCTGCGGTCTGGGCAATGAATACGGCCACCCCCACGAGGCATCCATGTCCCGGCTGCGGGACGCGGAGGTCACCGTCTTCCGCACCGATCTGATGGGCAATGTGATCGCCGTTTCGGACGGGACGACCATTGCCTTCGCATGGCAGAACGGTGCCTTCCGCCCGGCCATTCCCGGCCATTCCTTCCGCAAATAATTTCTGAGAAAGGGTGCAAACACCTGTGAGAAAGCTCCTTGCGCTGCTGTTTGTCCTTCTGCTGCTGACCGGCTGTGCCCTGCCCCGACCCGGCACACAGCCCACCGAAACCGTCCCCACCGGCAGCCGGCTGCAAATCCATTATATTGATGTAGGGCAGGCCGACTGCGCCCTGCTGGAATGCGACGGGCACTACATGCTCATTGACGGGGGCAACGTGGCCGACAGCTCGCTGGTGGTATCCTATTTGCAGAAGCAGGGGGTGCAGCAGCTGGACGCGGTGGTCTGTACCCACGCCCATGAGGATCACGTGGGCGGTCTGCCCGGCGTGCTGGCGGTGTTTCCGGTGCAGGCCCTGTACGCCCCCACCCGCACCTACGCCTCCGCCTGCTTTGACGATTTTATGTACTATGCCGACCAGCAGCGCCTGACGGTGCAGCTGCCCGCCCCCGGGGACGAAATTTCCCTCGGCCGTGCCCGGATGACGGTGCTGGGCCCGACAAAATCCTATTCCGACACCAACAACACCTCCATCGTGCTGCTGGTTCGCTACGGCGAAACCACCTTCCTCTTCACCGGCGACATGGAGACGCAGGCGGAAAATGACATGCTGGACTACTGGGGCGAGGACTACGATTTCCACGCCGATGTGCTGAAAGTGGGGCATCACGGCTCGGAGACCTCCACCGGCTACCGCTTTCTGCGGGCCGTTTCCCCCACATGGGGCGTGATCAGCGTGGGCGCCGGCAATTCCTACGGCCATCCCCACGAAGCGCCCCTGTCCCGGCTCCACGATGCGGATGTGACCCTGCTGCGCACCGACACACTGGGCACGGTGATCGCCACATCGGACGGCAAAACCGTCAGCTTCCGCTGGGAAAAGCAGTC
The DNA here is from genome assembly GCA_964431445.1 of uncultured Oscillospiraceae bacterium. Lineage (GTDB taxonomy): Bacteria > Bacillota > Clostridia > Oscillospirales > Oscillospiraceae > Faecousia. The sequence goes on from CAYSJX010000019.1 coordinate 13,694, forward strand.
CCAGCAGCCGGAAGATCCCACCCAGAGCCAGCCACGGCAGTGGATCGGAAACATCCGCTCCGGGGTACTGCATCTGCCCGGCTGCGCCAGTCTGCCCGGGGCGGACAACCGGATCATTTTTGACGATTATGACGAGGCCATCGCGGCGGGCTACCGCCCCTGCTCCCGCTGCATGGGCTGAGGGGAGGGCCCATGGCGGACTTTACCGTGGAGATCGCAGGCTGCACCGCCGCCGTCCACTCCCTGTTTGACAGCACCCGGGATTACTGCCGGGACTATCTGACCCAGGCCCCGCCCCGGTGCGCCATCCGGATCACCCCCGATGATCTGCTGCGGGAGCAGCGCCTTGCGGATCTGGAAGCGGAGCAGGAGGGCTTCCGCCGCCGCAAATTCACCGATCCCTTTCTGGAGCGGGCCGCCATGCTGCGGGCCTTCGCCGCCTTCGCCCTGACACAGGGGGTGATTTTGACCCACGGCAGCGCCATCGCGGTCGATGGCCGGGGCTACCTGTTTCTGGCCCGCAGCGGCACGGGAAAATCCACTCACACCCGCCTGTGGCGGGAGCTGCTGGGGCATCGGGCCCGGATGATCAACGATGACCACCCCTTCCTGTGCCCAACACAGGAGGGCTATGATCTGTGCGGCTCTCCGTGGAGCGGAAAGCACGGCCTGCACAGTCCCATCCGCATGCCGCTGGCGGGCATCTGCCTGCTGGAGCGGGGCGCGGAGAATGCCATTGCGCCGCTGTCACCCCGGCAGGCGCTGCCGGGCCTTGCCGGGCACTGCCTGTGTCCGGAGCCGATGCTGCAAAAAATCGCGTCCGCCACGCCATTGTGGCACCTGACCTGTAATCGGGAACCCACCGCCGCTCAGATGGCCTTTGCCGCCATGTCCGGCGAGAACATACAGAAAGACGGTACACCATGAAACACATTTTTATCATCAATCCCGCCGCCGGAAGCCGGGACCGCACCGCCGAATACACCGAAAAAATCCACGCTGCCTGCCGGGAGCTGGATTATGAAATTCACATTTCCTCCGCCCCCGGTAACTGCCGGGAGCTGGCCCGCCGGGCAGCGGAAACCGGCGAGCCGGTGCGCCTGTACGCCTGCGGTGGAGACGGCACCCTCAACGAAGTGGCCGCCGGGGCCGCCGGCTTCCCCAACGCCGCCGTGACCGTGTTCTCCGGGGGCAGCGGCAACGATTTCGTCAAGCTTTTTGACGACCCCATGGCATTTTTCGATCTTTCCCGCCTGCTGGATGCGCAGGAGGTCAGCTTCGACATGATCCGCTGCAACGATGATCTTGCCCTGAACATCTGCTCCGTGGGACTCGATGCCCGCATCGGCACCGATGTGTCCAACTATAAGCGCCTGCCGCTGCTGTCCGGCTTCCGGGCCTACGCGGTCTCCACCCTGATCAATGTGATCCGGGGCATTGCGGAGCATTATGTGATCGAGCTGGGGGATCAGACCATCGACGGCGAGAAAACCATGATCTGCGTGTGCAACGGCCGGTTCTACGGCGGCGGCTTCAACCCGGTGCCGGAGGCGGATCCCACAGACGGCGTGCTGGATGTGCTGGTGATCGAGAAGGTATCCCGGCTGCAGGTGGCCTCCGTGGTGGGCACCTACAAGGCCGGTAACTACCGGCAGCTGCCCGATCTGGTGCGCCACTACCGCACGAACAGCATCACCATCCGCTGCGACCATCCCACCCCCATCAATCTGGACGGGGAGCTGCGCACGGCCGAAACCGTCACCATGTCCATTGCGGAGGAAAAACTGCGCTTTTTCTACCCCCGCGGGCTGCACTGGCAGGTTCAGTGCCCGGAAAACAGCTCCTCCACCGTGGCAAACCGGTAACCCATCTGCTCCCAGCGGGTCAGCAGTTCATCCAGAATGGCCGCGTTGGTGGCGGATGTGGAGTGCAGCAGCACCACCGCCCCCGGATGGGTGCGGGGCAGCAGCTTGGAAAAAGCGTACTCCGCCGTGGGCTGGGCATCATTGTTCCAGTCCACATAGGCCAGACTCCAGAACACGGTCCTGTAGCCCAGCCGCTGGGCCATTTTCAGGTTTTCCTCAGAATAGATCCCCTGGGGCGGGCGGTAGAATTTCGCCGGCTCCTCCCCGGTGATCTGGGTGAACAGTGCCTCCACCTGCTGCAATTCTTCGGAAAACGCCGTAAAATCCGCAATTTTGGACATATCCGGATGGTGCATGGTGTGATTGCCCACGGTGTGGCCGTCGCGCACCATGCGCCGCACCAGCTCCGGGTTGCGCTGCAGGTAATTTCCCACGAGGAAAAAGGCGGCTTTGACATGATGCGCCTGCAAAACATCCAGAATTTTCTCCGTGCAGCCGTTTTCATACCCCGCGTCAAAAGTCAGATACAGCACCTTTTCTCCGGTATCGCCCAGATAGGCCGCATCGAATTTGGCCAGCGTGTCCGGCCCCGCCGGGCCCTGCGGCGGCAGCCCGGCCGTGCCGAAGCTGAGGCCCCAGCTGCCGGTGGGCAGCACCTGCCCGAATACGATCACCGCCGCCAGTACCAGCGCCAGCACGACCACACCGATCAGAATGATGATTTCCCGTTGATCCATATTACCCCTCCCGCCTGCGCAGCCGCAGGTTTTTCGCTTCTGAACAGGGTATGTCCCGGATATGGAAATAAGACGGAAAAGTTTTCATTTGCCCGAAAATATTCGCCAAATTCCGCTTCTTCATCCGCAATAGATGGAAATAATATCCGGTTTTGCGGAGTAAAAACAGGAAACGACCCCGCTGCGTTATATGGTTGTGTGACCATATAACGCAATTTTATTATCCTTTAATCGGGCTTTTTCCTCGATTTGAACCTTTTCTCCGCTTTTTCCGTGGTTTTGGCCTGTTTTTCTGAAAAAGTGCAAAAAAATCGGCGTGAACACGCCCGCCATCCTGATTGCGGAAGGCGAGAAGGAGTCCGCCATTTTGCGGGCCAGCGCCGAGAAGGAAGCCGCCATTTTGAAGGCGGAGGCCGAAAAGCAGGCCGCGATCCTCAAAGCGGACGGCGAAGCCGAGGCCCTTCGCAAGGTGCAGCAGGCCACTGCCGACTCCCTCGTGATGCTCAATAAGGCCGGTGTGTCCGATGAGGTTCTGAAGCTCAAGGCCATCGAGGCCATGCAGAAGATCGCGGACGGGCAGGCCACCAAGATCATTATCCCCTCCGAGATGCAGGGTCTGGTGGGACTGGCCAACGGTCTGGTAGAAGGCACAAAGGAAAACTGACAAGCCCGAAAGAGGCTTCCGGTGCAAGCTGAAAGGAGAATATCCATGAAAGAGCAACTGTCCCTGTCCGCGCGCAGGCGCAGGCAGCAGCGAAACGGTCTCATCGTTCTGCTGGTCACCTGCTCGCTTTCACTGATTTCCAAATTCATCCAAATCAACACCACCTTCGGCCTGCTGCATTTGGGGTGACGCTGGCCTTCCAGCTGGTGACCATCTACGGAATGTGCCTGCTGATGCCCCTGCATGGGCTGTATCTGGCTGCCGGAATTGGGCAGATCCTGTTCCTGCTGCTGCATATTCCCCAATGGTTGTTCAGCTACAGCTTTCATCCCGGGCTGCGTGAGCTGATGGAGGATCTCATGCTCAATCCGGTCTATTCCTGCGCCCTGAGCGTTACGCAGGTTCTGCCGTCGCTGCTGCTGATTCTGGGACACTGGTGCTCCATGCGGCGGGAATACCCCGCCCCGGCCCGGTGCTGGCTGATCTATGCCATCGCACAGCTTCTGGCCAGCGTGGCAGGGCTGTTCACATCGGTTCTGTTGCTGGTAATGTTCATCAAATGGAGCCCGGGGCAGTACACGCTCTATACCACGGTGGTAAAGAACGTGAACAGCGTTCTGCTGGCCGCGCAGCTGGCCCTGCTGATCTGGAGCATCTGCTCCCTCAGCCGCCCCCAGCCCGCCGAGCCCGTGGAACTCACAACTCCCACGCAGCCGGTCGTCCCCGAAGACCCCGCAACTCCCACGCAGCCCCTTGCCCCCGCAGAACCCGCTGACCCCGCAGATCCCATCCAATAACCCAATCGCCATTTATCTCCCCCACCAAAGCGGATGCGATGCCCCCATCGCATCCGCTTTTTCTCTTTTCTCCAACAGGTAATTTTTTCGCCCTGCCGAGAATTCTGTTTCGGCACCATCACATAATCACAAACACGCCTTGTATTCCCGCTGCTGCCATGCTATAATCAGGAAAAACAGAGGATGGTGCTCATTATGAAAAAAATGGTTTTCACTGAAAATTTTTCCGCTGCTAGAGATCCTTTTGTTACGAAGCACAACAATAAATATTACCGGTGCTATACCGACGACTCAGAATCTGTCTCCATTGCCTGCGCAGATACGATCGATGCATTGGAATCCGCCATCGGGACAAAGGTTTATCTGCCCGAAAAAGGCACTGCATATTCCAAAGAGCTTTGGGCACCGGAGCTGCACGTTCTCGATGGAAAGTGCTACATTTATGTTGCCTGCGATGATGGCAATAACGATCATCACCGTATGTATGTGCTGGAAAACCATTCCGACGACCCTATGAAGCCCTACACCATGCACGGCAAAATTGCCGATCCTACCGACAAATGGGCCATTGATGGCAGTGTTGTCCAAATTGCCAACAAAAATTATTTTGTGTGGTCCGGCTGGGAAGGTGATGAAAATGTTTGCCAGAACCTGTATATCGCACAGATGAAAAATCCCTTTGAACTGGCAACGGAAAGGTATCTGATCTCCACGCCCGAATATGACTGGGAAAAACTCGGTTCCTCCGGCGATCCCGGTTCCCCCTTTATCAACGAAGGGCCTTTCGGAGTTTGTATTGACGGGGAATACTATCTAGCCTATTCCGCCGCAGGCTCCTGGTGCAGAGATTACTGTATCGCGCTGCTGAAGCTGGTGGGAAATGACCCTCTGAATCGTCAGTGCTGGCAAAAATATCCAACCCCCATTTTGTCCGCCAATGACCGGATGCAGGGTGCCGGCCACTGCTCCATTGTCTGCGAAGGCGATAAAAAAACCGTATTCTTCCACGCATGGGATAAAGACGAAAAAAACATCGAATGGGATAGCGTGTATGTGTGGCAAGCCGATTTGCAGAAAATAGATGATAAAATTATAATTGCATAATCACCTTCGCCCCGCATGTTCAATGACCGACCTGCCGGATGATTGGCGTAGGGGGGCGGTATCCCTGGCGCCCCTTACGGGTGCATGATCGAACATTGTGCAGCAGGCCGATGTGCCTCAATCGGCCCCTACGAAGGGGTGCAAAAAAAGAACTGTCATTGCGAACCAGTGCGCACACTGGTGTGGCAATCCCCCTGATTTTCCGGGCTGTCGGATAATGGGGATTGTACGTCTAACCGGGGGATTGCCACGCCAGTGACATCGGTCACTGGCTCGCAATCAACACGAATTATTTCACCACTATGAACGAAAACGTGCT
>CAYSJX010000020.1:0-19071 GCA_964431445.1 uncultured Oscillospiraceae bacterium
AGGTATTTCGCCGCTTCCTTCCACTGCCTCGCACCGGCCGGCAGCTCTCTGGGGTTGGAAATGCGGTTACTTGTTCCCATCGCTGTGTTAGCGCTATGGTAGCAGAAAAGGCGGTAAAAGTCAAGCAGATTTTAGTTGCGGGTGCTGAGAACCTCGGCCTCGTACCGCTCGATCTTCGGGAACCACACCCCGTCCGCCGGCTTGCCGCAGGCAGCGCAGTAGGCATCCCACACTTCTCCGAAGGGCATGGTCTTCAGCTCCTCCTGCATGACCATCAGCTTCGTCCAGTTGCCCTCGTCCTGCAGCTTTTTGAGCTGATCATTGGGCTGCAGCAGAGCGAACAGCAGGCACTTTTGCAGATTGCGGAAGCCGGTGACCCATGCGCTGATGCGGTTGATGGAGGCATCAAAATAATCCAGCGCAATAAACACCTTGTCCAGACCGCAGCGGACGATCTCCTTACACAGCTCCCGGGTCTCATCGTCAAACAGCACCACATGATCCGAATCCCAGCGGACACCACGGGTGATGTGCAGGGCCATTTTCTTATCATAGGTCAAAATGGAAGCGATCTTATCGGAGACCACCTCCGTGGGATGATAGTGGCCGTTGTCCATCAGGCTGATGCAGTCCGGCCGGGAATCGGCATATTTCAGGCACCACTCCGCGGAGCCAACGGTATAGCTCTCCACACCAATGCCGAACACCTTCGATTCGGCGCAGGGATAGACCTGCTCCGGGTCAAAGGGCTCAGAGAGAATTTCGTCAAAGGACTGCTTATAGCGCTGCCGGGGGCCAAGGCGATCGGCCGGGATATCCTTGAAGCCGTCTCCCGTCCAGATATTCATCACGCAGGGCTGTCCCAGCTCGCTGGCAAGATAATTGGAAATGCGGATACAGGCCTTGCCGTGCTCGACCCAGAATTTGCGGGTATCCTCGTTGGGAGAGGCCAGCGTCAGCGGGTCGCACTTGGGATGGGAGAAGAAGGTGGGGTTAAAATCGCAGCCGAGGCCACGCTCTTTGCAGAAATCCACCCATTTGCGGAAATGCTTCGGCTCCAGCTTATCCCGGTCTACCCAGGGATTTTCCTCGTCAAAAATGGCGTAGCTGGCGTGCAGGTTCATTTTGACCTGTCCGGGCACCAGAGAGATGACCTCATCGATATCCGCCATCAGCTCCTCGGGCGTGCGGGCCCGGCCGGGATAGTTGCCGGTGGTCTGGATGCCGCCGGTCAGGGGCTTGTTGGGATCCGTGTCGAAGCCGCGGACATCATCGCCCTGCCAGCAGTGCAGGGAAACGGGAACGGTTTTCAGCTTCTCGATGACGGCATCGGTGTCGATGCCCAGTGCGGCGTATTTTGCCTTTGCTTCTGCGTAACTCATGAAATCAAACCTCCATTTGAATGATCAGATTGCCCAGTGCGGTCGCCTCGATGGGCAGCGCGATGACCTGTTTTTGTGTCTGCTCCTGTGTCAGGCTGTTGAGGAAGGCGTTCTTCGCTCCGCCGCCGACAATGTAGAGCTGCTGATAGTGTTTGCCGGTGTTGGTCTCCAGCTCGCCGATGGCCTGCCGGTAGCTCAGCGCCAGAGTACGGTAGGCGCAGGCAAAATAGTCGCCTAGCTCGTGAAGGGCATGGCCCGTGGCCTCGTCAAAGGCGGCCTTCATGCTCTTCGGTGCCAGAAACTCCGGGGCATTGGCATCCACCGTAACACGGCACCCGCTCTTTTGCGCAAGCTCCACGATCTCCGGGAAAGAGGTATCGGGGCACAGCTCCCGCTGCAACTGATTGACAAGCCACATGCCCATGATGTTTTTCTGGTAGCGGTTGTAGCCCACACCGCCCTCATTGGAATAGTTGGCCCGCTCGCTGCCGGGATCAGTGATGGGCTTGGGTGTCTTGACTCCCAGCAGGCTCCAGGTACCGGAGGAAATATAGGGCTGGCACCCCTCCATGGGAATGCCCACGACAGCGGAACCGGTGTCGTGAGTTGCACACAGCACCACGCGGCAGTTTCCACCAACCTGCGTGGACACTTCCGGCCGCAAAGTGCCCAGCACCGTGCCGGGCTGGGAAAGGGCCGGGAACAGCCGCTGCGGCAGATCCAGCCGGGCGATCAGCTCCTGATCGAACTGGCCGGTCTTCGCATCGATCAGGCCCGTGGTGGTGGCGTTGGTATATTCCCGGGCCTTCACACCGCTCAGGCGATACAGCAGGTATTCCGGGATCATAAGCGCGTCCGTTGCCTGCGCAAGTCTGCCCCGCAGCAAATCGTCATAGAACTGGTAGATGGAATTGAAGGGCTGGAACTGGCAGCCGGTATGGCGGTAAAGCTCGGAAAACGGCACTTTTTCATGCACCTGCTCCACCACCTGCTCCGTGCGGCTGTCCCGGTAGGCATACACCGGCAGAATTTCCCGGTCGCCGTTCAGAAGAACATAGTCCACACCCCATGTGTCGATGGACAGGCTTTCGATTTGGGGATAGCGGGCGAAGGCTTCCCGGATGCCGGCCACCACACTGTTATAAAGATGCTCCACATCCCAGACGAGATGGCCGTCCTGCTCCTGCACACCGTTGGGGAAGCGATAGACTTCCTGCGTGTGAAGCTGGCCGTCACGCTTCCAGCCGACAATATGGCGGCCGGAGGAAGCACCGATATCAATGGCAAGATAATATCGCAAAAAAGATCCCTCCTTTTCTAATAGTACCATTCTGCCAGAAAAGGAGAGATATTTACAGGTCCAAGTTTGATTAAAAAAGTGTCCTTATTTGCAATCCCGGTAGGCTTTCGGTGAAATGCCAAAACGGCGGGCGAATATTTTGTGGAAATAGCTCAAATTCTCATATCCCACACTCAGACCGATGTCGGAGACCTTCTTTCCGGTATTGCGCAGGAGCCATGCCGCTTGAGAAAGGCGCTTCTCCTGCAAAAGCTCGGTGTAGGTCTTCCCCGTGCGCCGCCGGATCTCCCGGGACAGCCATGTCACATCATAGTGCAGCATGTCCGCAATTTCCGTCAGGCTGCCATCGGCATAGCGCTGCTCGATATAGCGAAGGACGGAGACAATGGTATCCTGCTCCCGGCTTCCGACGGAGAGCTTGTCCGTATGGTTGAGCAGCTGCACAAACAGCAAACTCATGGTCAGCTGGGTGATGCTGCGCCGGTTGGGCGGGTCGATCATCGTCCAGAGCAGGTTTTCCACCAGATTCTGCACAGGAAGCACCTGCGCCACATGAAAATGCAGGTATCCGCTGGGATTATCCCCACACAGGCAGCGAAGAATGAACTCCCGCAGTGGCGTATCCTCGCTGCCGAGGAATGTCAGTGTCTCGCTGAAAAACTCCGGCCGAACGATGAAATTCACCGCCAGATCCTCCGCCCCGGCGGGCAGAATTTCCTGCCGGGTATTCTGCCCCAGCAGCAGAAGCTCCCCCTTCTCCAATGTGATGGGGGTATCGTTGACAATGTGGCGGGTGGAGCCGGTACACATGTAGACGATCTCCACATAATCATGGGTATGCTCCGGAAAATGGACGAAACGGGTGTGGGGGCGCAGGGTAATCTGCTTGTCCGGTTCCAGAAGCTTCTTACCGGTGATCACATCCCGCGAGCCATCGTTCATGTAAAGACTTCTGTCAATGCCGCCGCTGCCGCTGAGCAGCTGCGTCTCCTCCTGGGTGATCACCCCAAGGCGGGAAAGAATTCTTTCATCCATGGCTGTCCTCCGGCCGGACATACCGGGCAATCACAAACTCGATGGGGGTGGACAGACTTTGCAGTGTGGCAAGCTTCCGGCGATCAGCGTCCGATGTGTGGAAATAATAGGGTGTCATCTGGAACACGCTCTGGATATCCTGCTGGGATTGCAGGGTAATGTGAGCCGTCACCTTTTCCGTCCCGGTCAGGCGCAGGTGCTTTGTCCGGGGCAGCTGTTCATCGTTGGGATAGGGACGGTCGTAGAGGGCCTGCTTGAGACCAAACAGGTGATCTTTTCCGGGCACGACCACATAAAGTGTCCCGCCGGGCTTTAAGATCCGGTAAAATTCCCCTTCCTGAAAGGGGGCGAACAGCTCCACGGCATAGTCAAATGCGGCATTGGAAACGGGGATAGCCGCCATATTCGCAACGAAAAAGGTGGCCTTGCCCCGCTTGGCAGCCAGCCGCACCATTTCCCGGGCAAGATCGAAGCCGTAAACCCGCAGATTTTCATTTTCCCCCAGTGCGCTGGTATAGTAACCCTCGCCGCAGCAGAGGTCCAGCAAGGTGCCCCGTTTGTCGGAAAATTCCCGGCAAAGCCAGTCCCGCAGGGGCGCGTAATAGCCACGGTTGAGAAAATCCCGGCGACTTCGGGCCGCGGCTTTACTGTCTCCCATTTTGTCACCGCTGCGGCTGCCAAGGAGCAAATTGACATATCCCTCCCGCGCCATATCAAAGCTGTGCCCGGCAGGGCACCGGGCAGCCCGGTTTTCAAAGGCCAGTGTCTGACCGCAGACCGGACAGCAAAGCTCCATTTCATCGCCTCCCGACTGCCGCACCCATCCAGCCGTGCGGCTTTTTTCTACATTATACCTGCCGGCAGCGGGAAATACAAGAAAAAACTCTTCTTTGCAGCAGGAAATTCCATTGTTTTTGTTTTCAAATCGTGGTATACTGAGGAAAAAGGAGGCATTTTGCATGTGTACCGCAATCTCATGGCAGGGCTCGCACCACTTTTTCGGCCGAAATCTGGATCTGGAATACGCCTACCCGGCGCAGATCTGTGTCGCGCCCCGGCATTTTCCCTTTTCCTTCCGGCAGGCCCCTGCCCAGCCGACCCACTATGCCATGATCGGCACGGCTACCGTTTCCGATGGTTTCCCTTTGTTCTATGAGGCCACCAATGAATGGGGACTCAGCGCCGCCGGTCTGAATTTCCCGCAAAACGCTTTCTATCCCCCCGCCACACCGGGGTCTGACCGGGTTGCGCCCTTCGAATTGATCCCTTGGCTGCTGGGTCAGTGCCGGGATGTGGCGCAGGCACGGCTCCTTCTGGAAAAAGTTGAGATCGTCAACATTCCCTTCAGTGAAACTTATCCTGTCTCACCGCTGCACTGGATCATTGCAGACCGGCATGGCGCGCTGGTGGTGGAAAGCACCGGCGCGGGGCTGGGGATTTATGATGATCCTGTTGGAGTTCTGACCAACAGCCCCGTTTTCCCCATGCAGATGCAGCGCCTTGCGGATTTCATGCATCTGTCACCCCGGCAGCCGGAGAACCTGTTCAGCCCTTCCCTGCCCCTGCCCCACTACAGCAACGGCATGGGCGCGCTGGGACTTCCGGGGGACTTTTCCTCCATGTCCCGCTTTGTCAAGGCTTCTTTCCTGCGGCAGAACAGCATTCGCAGCGGCGTCAGCGAGGACATCTGCCACTTTTTTCATCTGCTGCAGGCCGTGGCCATGCCCATGGGCAGCGTGATCATGCCCGACGGTCGGGCGGAAATCACCCGATACAGCTGCTGCTGCGATACCGACACCGGCATCTATTACTACACCACCTGCCACAGCGGCCGCATCTGCGCCGTAGATCTGCACCAGGCAGGGCCGGATGGGGCGGCGCTTTCGCTATATCCCATGGAGGAAGAAACTGTGTTTCATCTGCAAAACTGAACCCGGAGGCGTTCTTATGCAAGAGAAAAAGATCGATTACTATGAAAAATTCCGCAATTCCAGTCTGGACACCTCTGCCGTGGGGCTGATATCCGACCCGGAGTTCCGGCGCTACGGTGTCACGCCTCCCGGTGCCCGGGTGTTCGCCTGGGCGGAGGTACTCGGTGCCCATTTCTGCCAGCGGCAGAATGAGCAGGCCGTCTGCGCCGTCATACCGGATGACCCCGATGGCGGCCCCCTTATCTACACCGTAGCGGAAGATCTGCCCTCTTTTCTGGGGCTGGTGATCGCCTGCCGCCATACGGCGCTGCTGCTGCGCTGCGCCGACACGCCCCGGGCGGAATTTGAAGCACTGCTCCGGGACACGAAGCCCACCATGAAGCAGCGCAGTGTTCTGCGGGCACTGGAAAACATCTATCATCCGCCCCGCATCACGGATCCATACGGCTACATGCAATCACAGAAGGAGAAACATACCCATGCGCTATAAAACCATTCTTTTCGATCTGGACGGCACCATTACCGATTCCGGTGCCGGTGTGATGCACGGCATGGAGCTGGCACTGGCCCACTACGGTCTGCCCGTACCGGACAGAAAGGCCCTGCGGGTCATCGTCGGCCCGCCCCTGCGGGACAGCTTCCTCCGCTTTGGCATCCGACCGGAGGATGTGGAGCCGGCGCTGGAGCTTTACCGCCGGTTCTACAACCGGGACGGCTGGCTGGAAAATCTGGTGTATCCCGGCATTGAGGCCATGCTTGATCGGCTTAAAAAGCAGGGCCTGCGGCTGTGCGTGGCCACCTCCAAGCCGGAGGATATCGCCCGGCAGGTGCTGGAGCATTTCGGCCTCGCCCGGTATTTTGACCGGATCTGCGGTGCCAGCCGGGATGCCAGCCGGGACAGCAAGGCTGCTGTCATCGCCTATCTTCTGGCACAGGAGGGGCGGGACACCCCCATGGTCATGGTGGGCGATACCCACTATGATGTGCTGGGTGCCGCCGCATTTGGCATTGAAACGATCGGCGTAGCCTGGGGCTATGGCCTGCCGGAAGAAATGGAGCAGGCCGGTGCCATCGCCATCGCCGGCACGCCGGAAGAACTGTCAAACATGCTGCTTGCATCCGTATAAAAATCTCGCCCTCCACCGCAGATGCGATGGAGGGCATATTTTATTTGGCAGGCTCCGGACTTGCATCCTGCATGACCCGCTCCATATAGGCGGGGATCTCCTGCACCGGGATCTCCAGCACGGCGGAAAGCTCCGCCGAAAGCACCCGCTGGGCATCCCGCAGGAAGTTTTCATCACACAGGTGGAATTTCCGCCCCCGGGCGGCGATATCTTTTCGCCGCATATGCAGGGTGTGAACCATGGACAGCAGCGCCACCGTGTCGCAGGTGGCGATCAGCTCCCGGTAGGTATTTTTTCTGCGGCCCTCGTCCTCGATCCAGCAGTCCCGGCGAATTTCGGGCGATCGAAGAAGGGACAGAAGCGCCTGTTTGGACAGCAGCGGGCGCAGCTTCGCCAGTGCCGCGGGATTGCCGCTGGGGACATAGAATCTGGATCCGGACTGCTCCTCCGGTTCCAGCACAAAATACTGCACCACCTTTTTATCCACCGTGCGTGTTTCCGTATCGCAGATGCGGCAAACACCGTGAATTCCATACACCACCCGATCGCCTATGCTGTACATTTTGCCCGCGCTCCTTTCGTAAACCGGGACTATTATAGCACATTTTCCGGAAAAATGCATGTGCAAAAAGTGCATAAATTTCCGCCGATTTTTCCGGCCAAAACCTGTCAGACAATGGTGATTTTGTAATGTTTCATCCAGAAATTGATTTGCAGCATATAGGCGATGGTCTGCGCTCTTCCCATCAGCTGGCCATACCATGGCCATGAAAATTCCATATCCAGAAGCATGCGCAGCTGCTGTGGCGGCACCAGTGCGAAAATGGGCGAGTCGGCCGTATCCAGTACCTGCCGCAGCCGCTGGGATACCAGCGACAGGTAGGCCGGGTCATGGGTCTTGGGATAGGGACTTTTCTTCCGGTACAGAACCTGCGGCGGCAGAAGGCCGTCCATGGCAAGGCGAAGCAGGCCCTTTTCCTGTCCCCGATAGTCCTTATACTCCCACGGGACGCTGTACAGATACTGGGCAATGCGGTAATCGCAGAAAGGCACCCGCACCTCCAGCGCGCTGAACATGCTCATGCGGTCTTTTCTGTCCAGCAAAGTCTGCATGAACCAGCGGAAATTCAGATTGACCATCTGCTTCATCCGCTTCTCCTGCCGCGACTGCCCGGGCAGAAGATCGGTGCGGTCAATGGTATCCTGATAATGGCTGTGGACAAATTCAAAGGGGTCGATCTTCTCCCGGATGGCCGGGTGCATCAGCATGGAGCGCTGGGCCGTTGTCTGCGCCCACGGGAAACCATCCGCATCCCGCACGGCGGGATCCCGATACCATGGATAACCGCCGAAAATTTCATCGGCGCATTCGCCGGACAGGGCAACCGTCACATGGGAGCGGATGTCCCGGCAGAAGTCCAGCAGAGAAAAATCCACATCCGCCATCCCCGGCAGATCCCGGGCGATGGTGGCATCCTCCAGCGCGTCCACCAGCCGCTGAGGGGTCTGCACCGTCCAGTGATGGATGCCCGGCACCGTGTCGCACATCAGGCGGATATAATCGGTATCCGCCTCCGGCTGGAATTTTCCCGGGTGGAAATACTGGGCCTGATTGGCGTGATCGAGGGAAAAGGTCTGCAAGCACTCCCCTTTTTTCTCCGCCTCCGCCGCGCAGACAGCCGTGATGATACTTGAATCCAGCCCACCGGATAAAAATGAGCCCAGCGGCACATCGGAGACCATCTGGCGGCGGATGCTGTCCGTCACCAGCTCCCGAACCTTGCGGGCCGTGTCCGGCAGAGAGTCCGTGTGGGGCTGATCCGTCAGCTGCCAGTAGCGCCGCACCGAGAATATTCCCTTTTCCAGCACCCCATACTGCCCCGGCTCCAGCTCATAAATATCCCGAAATACCCCGCTGCCCGGGGCACGCCCGGGGCCAAGGAGCAGGATCTGCGCCGCCCCCTCCGCATCCAGCCGTGGCTGCACACCGGGCACCGCCAGCAGGGTTTTGATTTCGGATGCAAAGGCGAAAAGACCCGGCCGGTGGATGAAAAACAGGGGCTTTACCCCAATTCTGTCCCGGGCCAGAAAGAGTTTTCGCCGCTCTTTTTCCCACACGGCGAAGGCAAAAATCCCGTTGAGCCGATGCAGCGCCTCCTGCTTCCACTGGGCGTAGGCGTGGAGCACCACCTCCGTATCCGATCGGGTCTGAAAGCTGTGCCCCAGCTTTTCAAGCTCCCGGCGAACCTCTTCCGTGTTGTAAAGCTCCCCGTTATAGCAGATCACCATCGTCTGCCCCAGCCACTGCATGGTCATGGGCTGCGCCCCGCCTGCCGGGTCGATCACCGCCAATCGGGTATGCAGCAGCGTCAGATCATCGCTGTGGTAGCAGCCGTTTCCGTCCGGCCCCCGCCGGTACATGGTTTGCAGCAATCGCTGCCGGGTTTCGGGTGTAATGACCGGGCCAAGAACCCCTGCAATGGCGCACATGAGCATCCATCCTTTCCTGATTGGACAGTATATGCCGGTTTTCCGGCCTTCGTGCGGATAATGTGGCGCACAGCGCGCATAATAGCTGCGGGTGATGAATATGAACAACGAAAGAATGCTGGAAAATGTACTCAAAACCGCGCAGATGGGCCGGTTCGGCATCGAAACCGTGCTGGAAAAGGCCATCGGGCCAGGGCTGAAGCAGCAGCTTCGGCAGCAGAAAAGCCAATATGATGACATTGAAAACGAGGCCAACGCACTGGCCAGACGCCACTGCCTGCATCCAAAGGGACTGAACCCTGCCCAGCGGTATATGACCGCCGCCATGTCCCGGGTGTCCATTGCCGGTGGGGAGCGGGACTCCAAAATTGCCGGTATGCTGATTCATGGCAACGCCATGGGTCTGATCAAGGGGATGAAATATCTCAACCGCGCGAACGGAGCAGACGATGACATTCAGGCTCTGGCCCGCAAGCTGGTTGCCCGGGAGCAGGAAAATATCCGTGCCGCCCAGCCCTATCTGTAAGGGCGGCAGCGGAACAATTCCGGCCTCCACGCATATACTGGTAAGGATTATGAAAGGAGGAATTCATCTGAGCGCAACCGGAATTTTACGCGTGAACGCCTACACAAGCTACGCGCGCATCCCGCTGGAAAATGTAGCCATTACCGTCACCGCGGCCGATGGTACGGCGCTGGCCATGCGCCTGACCGACCGCAGCGGCGGTATTGATCCCATTGAGATCCCCGTGCCGGAGAAAAGCGCCGGCACGCAGCCGGACACCGGTGTCACCCCCTTCACCTCCGTTGACCTGTATGCCCGGCTGGAGGGCTATGAGCAGATCGAAAGCGCCCGTTTGCAGCTGTTCCCGGACACGGTGACCAGCCAGGATCTGGAGCTGATTCCTCTGCCGGAGCTGCCCCCAAGCCGGGCCAAGGCGGAGGTATTTGACACGCCGCCCCAAAATCTGTAGGAGGAACACCCATGCCAACCGTTACACCCTACATACCGCAGCGGATCACCGTGCATCTGGGTGCGCCCACCGCCTCGGCGGCCAATGTGACCGTTGATTTTGCAGATTACATTAAAAACGTTGCCTCCAGTGAGATCTATCCCACATGGGAGGTCAGTGCCCTGCGGGCGAACATCTACGCCATTACCTCCTTCGCTTTGAACCGGGTCTACACGGAGTTTTACCGCAGTCGGGGGTATGATTTTGACATCACCTCCAACACCGGCTTTGATCAGGCCTTTGTAAACGGCAGAAGCTATTTTGAAAACGTTTCCCGTCTCGTTGACCAGCTGTTCAACGACTATCTGCGCCGCCCCGGCTTTGTGGAGCCGCTGGCCGCCCAATTCTGCAACGGCACCACCGTCACCTGCGATGGGCTGAGCCAGTGGGGCAGTCAGGCTCTTGCACAGCAGGGGTATACCGATGTAGGGATTCTTCGAAGCTACTATGGCAATGTGGAGATCGTGGCCAACGCCCCCATCCGGGGCAACACCAGCTCTTATCCCGGCACCGCTCTGCGCCGGGGCACCACGGGGCCGTATGTGGTGATCGTGCAGACGGAGCTGAACCGGATCAGCCAGAGCTATCCCGCCATTGCGAAGGTTCCGGTGGTGGACGGCATTTTCGGCAGCCGGACGGAAGCCTCCGTGCGTGCTTTCCAGCAGGTCTTTGAGCTGGAACCGGACGGGATCGTGGGAAAGGCCACATGGTATGCCCTTGTGCGGCTGTATGTGGCGGTCAACCGGCTCTCGGAGCTTCGCAGTCAGGGACAGCAGTTTTATTCCATCAGCTGGGAATATCCCAGCGGCCTTTCCAGCGGCAGCCGGGGTGAAAAAGTCCGGCATTTACAGTATATGCTCAGCGTGCTGGCGGCATACATCAGCGAAATTCCCACACCGGCGGTGGATGGTGTGTTCGGCACGGAAACGGAACGGGCCGTAATCGCGGCACAGCGCTGGTTTGCCCTGCCACTGACGGGGGTGGTGGACAACGACACATGGGATGCGATATACGATCAGTTCTCCGGCATTGAAAACGCCACATGGCGATCGGAAACCCTCTTCCCCGATCAGTCCGGCACCGCCCAGCGGGCCCGCTATGCCCGCACTGCAACCATGACCCAGTTCCCCGGGGAAAATCTCAGCACCGGCTCCCGGGATTCAAACCGACAGGAGGTGGTTCGATGAGACCGCAGGACTCCTTTCTTTCCCAGAGTGTCCGCTCCTTGCAGACCATGCTGCGGGTGCTGGCCGTGGACGACAAAGCCCTGCGCCGGGTCATTCCCGACGGGATCTACGGCAGCCAGACCCGCAGCGCCGTCTATCAGTTCCAGCGCAGCCGCGGTCTGCCCGCCACCGGCGTGACCGATCAGGCCACCTGGGATCGGATCGTGGCAGACTATGGCTCGGCTCTGGTGCGGCTGCAGCCCGCCCAGCCTCTGCAAATTCTGCTGGAGCCCGGGCAGGTACTGCGCCGTGGCAGCAAAAATCCCTGCCTGTATGTGATGCAGGCGGTGCTGAAAACATTGTCGGAGGTCTATGAAAGCCTGCCCGCCCCGTCACTCAGCGGCACACTGGACGAGGCGACCGCCGACAGCATTGCATCGTTTCAGTATCTGTGTGGCCTGCCCCAGACCGGGCAGCTGGACAAAATCACATGGAAACACATGGCGCTGCAATACACGCTGGCTGCAAACCTCCATGAATTTGCGGGAAGTGAACAGGAAAAGTATTAAATTTTCTTAAAAACCTGAAACCCGGTCTTGATTTGCATAAACAATCGTACTATAATACGGTTATATTTGGTAATTGCGCCCTGCGGCGCGTGCGGAGGAAGCATGATCATCAAGGATTGGAAAAAGGATCTTTTCACCATTCCCAACTGGCTGAGTCTGTTCCGGCTCGTTCTAATCCCGGTGTATGTCATCATATACCTCAATGCCGAGGATATGGTGGATCACGCCATTGCAGCCGGCATATTGGCGGTATCCTGCCTTACGGACATGATCGACGGAAAGATCGCCCGACATTTTCATATGATCTCCACCGTGGGCAAGGTGCTTGACCCCTTCGCAGACAAGGCTACCCAGTTCACCATGACGGTTTGTCTGGCCATCCGCTACCCCAGGCTGTGGAATCTGGCCATCCTTTTTGTAATCAAGGAAAGCTTCCAGCTGATCGCGGGGCTTCTGACCTTCCGCAAGGGAAAAATGCTGACCGGCGCTCTGATCACCGGGAAAGTGTGTACCTGTGTGCTGTTCGTCAGTCTGATCGCGCTGGTGCTGATCCCCCATTTGAGCAGCCGGGCCATCGATATCATTACATGGGTGGACAGCATTTTCATGCTGATCTCCTTTACCCACTATGCCCTTGTCTACTTCCGCAAAAGCCCCATGATTCAGGACCTGCCCGACGGCACACCGGATCATTAAAATTTTTCGACCCGGAGGAAATCCTCCGGGTCGTTTCTTTTTTCGTACCTTTTCCGGAACACGGCGTGTCACAGCGCGGCCGTCGGCTTATCCGCAGAGATTTCCACGGCATCGGCCTCGCTCACCTGTCCGGCTCTGCAAATATGGTATCATACGGTCGGGTAAAAATCATGGCGAAGAAATGAAGTTCCGGTAAACAATTTGTGGACAGATTTCATGTAGTTACAACATAAAAGTATCGGCGTTATATCCCCCCATTGATCTGTGCCCAATCAGATGATCTCTCGGGGCAGCGGCAGGGTGACGGTGAAGGCCGCGCCGCAGCCGGGGCTGCTGCGGACGGAAATCTGACCGTCGCAAAGCTCCACAATGCGGCGCACCAGCGCAAGGCCTAGGCCGTTGCCCTCCTCCCGCCGGGAGGGGTCACCCTGATAAAATTTTTCGAAAATGTGCTTCTGCACCTCCTGCGACATGCCGCAGCCGTCATCGGCAATGGTGACACAGACCAGCGAGTGCCGCTGCTCCATGGTGATGCGGATGCTGCCGCCCACATCGGAATGCTTGATGGCGTTATCGATGATGTTGCTCCACACCCGCTCCAGCAGGGCTTCGCTGCCGTAGTACATCTGCCGGGGCAGCTCCATGTCAAATTCGATCTGCCGGGCGCTCCAGCGATCTTCCAGCAGTAAAATGGTTTTGCGGATCTGTTCATCCAGACGAAATTCCCCGCTTCCCGGGACGATCTGCTGATTTTCCAGCTTGGACAGCATGAGAATATCACTGGAAAGATCCGAAAGCTTGCGGGAATTATCCAGAATTTTGCGGATATAGTATTCCCGCTTTTCCGGTGTCAGGGCAGTATTTTGCAGCAGCGTGGCATAACCCTCGATGGAAGACAGGGGCGTTTTGAACTCATGGGATACATTCACCACAAAATCCGTGCGCAGGGTCTCGATATTGGAAAGATCATGGGCCATGGCATTGAATTTGCAGGCCATATCCCGGATTTGCGCAACATGCTCATTCTCCGGCACCCGGACGGAAAAATTGCCCCGGGACAGCTGATCGAAGGCATTGCTGATATTCTCAACGGGCCGGATGATCAGCCTGCCCACAAACAGGGCGATCACCGCCCCCAGCAGCAGACTGCCCAGCAGAAACACCACAATGGGAACATGGCGCTCCGGTGTGGGGATGAGAATATACCCGGCCTCATACAGTGCGATCATCACAACAGCCACCAGCGCCGCCACCACTGCAATAGTAGCAAAAACGATTCCGGCAAAATACAGCCAGAGATTGGAATGTCCGCACCGCTTCATTTCTTCACCGCCTTATAGCCCAGCCCCCGCACCGTGACGATTTCAAAATCCTCGCAGTCGGAAAAGCGCTCCCGCAGCCGGTTGATATGGGTGTTGACCGTCCGCTCATCCGTTTCCGAAAACATGCCCCAGATCTCATCCATCAGCTGCGGACGGGTGAAGATCTTGTTGGGATAGGATAACAGCTTATACAGCAGCAGAAACTCCTTCTGGGGCAGAATCATCTCACGACCGTGGAGAGTGACCGTCATGGCATCATAATCGAGCACGGTGGAGCCAACCACGATCTGCTTCTCCATGGAAATGCGGGCCCGGCGCAGCAGGGCCTCCACCCGCAGCACCAGCTCCCGGACGTTAATGGGCTTGACCATATAATCATCCGCCCCCAGCCGGAAGCCACGCTGCATATCATCAAACTGGTCTTTCGCCGTCACCAGCAGCACCGGCAGCTCCGAGCGGGTATCGCGCAGGGCCCGCAGCAGCTCATAGCCGTCCATATTGGGCATCATCACATCCGCCACGATGAGATCAATGTATTCCCTGTCCATGATTTCCAGTGCGTCCTGCCCGTCCACCGCCCCGAGGCAGCGGTAGCCGCTGTCGGTCAGCACGGTGGAACACAGCTCCCGCATGTCGGCATTGTCCTCCACGATCAGAATGGTAAACACGGCCATCCCCCCTTTTATTTTTCATTATAGCACAGGTTTGTAACATTGCGGTAAACAATGGAAAAATTTTTCTTCTGTTTATCATTTCTTTACCGGGAGTTTATCTGGCGGTGGTACAATACGGCCATTCCATAAGGAGGGATTTCGTATGAAAACCGCAATTGTCTACTATTCCAAGCACCATGGCAACACGGAAAAGCTGCTCAAGGCCATCGCGGCCGGGCATGATGATGTTACCCTGATCGATGTGACCAGCAAGCCCGATGCCGATGTGACCGGCTATGACCGTGTCGGCTTTGCGTCAGGGATCTACTACTCGAAATTTCACAAATCCGTGCTGAATTTTGCCCGGGAGCGGCTGCCTGAGGGATGCAAAACCTTCTATCTGTACACCTGTGGCGCGGATAAAAAGGGCTACACCGATGCCATTTCCGCTGCCGTGGCCGCCCATCACGGGCAGGAGCTGGGGGGCTTCGGCTGCCTCGGCTTCGACAGCTTTGGCCCCTTCAAGCTTATCGGCGGCATTGCCAAGGGCCATCCCGATGATAATGATTTGCAGAATGCCGTAAAATTCTATGAGGGACTTTAAGCAATGCTCCAGTTAAAAAACATCGTTAAAACCTACCGTACCGGCGACATGACGCAGGACGCGTTGGATGGTGTCAGCGTCAGCTTCCGGGAAAATGAATTTGTCTCCATCCTCGGCCAGAGCGGTTCCGGCAAAACCACCCTGCTCAACATCATCGGCGGCCTCGACCGCTACAGCAGCGGCGATCTGATCATCAACGGTGTCTCCACGAAGGAGTACCGGGATGCGGACTGGGACTACTACCGCAACAATTCCATTGGCTTTGTATTCCAGAGCTACAACCTGATTCCCCACCAGAGTGTGCTGGCCAATGTGGAGCTGGCGCTGACGCTGGCCGGCGTTTCCCGGCGGGAGCGCCGGGAGCGGGCCATCCGGGTGCTGAAAAAGGTGGGTCTGGCCGACCATATCCACAAAAAGCCCAACCAGATGTCCGGTGGACAGATGCAGCGTGTGGCCATCGCCCGGGCGCTGATCAACAATCCCGACATTCTGCTGGCCGATGAGCCCACCGGCGCGCTGGACAGCGAAACCTCCATCCAGATCATGGAGCTGCTCAAGGAAATCGCCAAGGATAAGCTGGTGATCATGGTTACCCACAATCCGGAGCTGGCGGAGCAGTATTCTACCCGGATCGTCCGGCTGAAGGACGGAAAAATCACCGATGACACCAATCCCTACCACGAAACCCAGTCTCCCGCGGCGCCGAAAAAGAAGAAAAAGATCTCCATGTCCTTCTTCACGGCCCTGTCCCTGTCCTTTAACAACCTGCGCACCAAAAAGGGGCGGACGCTGCTGACTTCCTTCGCCGGCTCCATCGGCATCATCGGCATTGCCCTGATTTTGTCCATTTCCACGGGCATTCAGGCTTACGTCAACAGCATCCAGCGGGACACCCTGTCCTCCTACCCCATTTCCATCACCCGGCAGGACTCCAACCTGCTGAGCAGCCTGATGAGTTCCCGGGATGATATGCAGGGCGGCCCCCTGCGCCAGCCCCATGATGACGACGCGGTCTACTCCAACGAGACCATGTACCGGCTGTTCAACGCCGTCTTCGCCGGGGATGATGCGTCGGAAAACAATCTGACCGCCTTCAAAGCTTGGCTCGACCGGGAAATGAACGAGGAAACCGCCACCACGGAGCTGAAAAAGCTGGTCACCACCATCCAGTATCAGTATGGCCTGAGCCTGAACACCTACGTCTGCCGCAGTGACGGAAGCTACCAGAGTACGGCGCTGGATTCGGCCTTGTCCACCGGCGGCACCGGCACGGACAGCGCCTTTTCCACCATGCTCTCAACCCGCCTGACCGCTATGGACACTTGGACGGAGCTGCTACCCGGCACCGATGGGGCGCTGATCTCCGATCTTCTGTATGAGCAGTATGATCTTGTGGCCGGTCACTGGCCGGAAAGTGCCAATGAGATCGTCCTCATTCTCGACAGCAACAATGAAGTGACGGATATTGCCTTCTACGCTCTCGGGCTTATGACGCCGGAGGAAGTCAATGAGATGTTCATGGCCGCCGTGCGGGGTGAACAGGTCAATTCTACCCAGAAGATCGTCTCCTATGAAGATGTGCTTCGTACCAGCTTCCGTCTCGTGCTCAACGTCGATTATTACAGCCGTGGCGCGGACGGAAAATGGAAGGACATCCGAAATGACGAGGCTGCGCTGAACCTTGCCATCGAAAACGGCTACGCGCTGCATATTGCCGGCATTCTCCGCCCCAACCCGGAGGCAACGGCCACCGCCGTGACCGCCTCCTTCGGCTACACCAGTGCCCTGAGCCAGTATGTGCTGGAAAAGACTGCCGAAAGTGAGATCGTCCGGGAGCAGCTGCTGCCGGAAAATGAGAACTATGATGTTCTGACCGGCCTGCCCTTTGTGATGACGGAGCATCTGGATCCCTCCGACAGCCAGAAGGCCATCCTGATCCGGGAATACTTCCAGTCTCTGACCAACGAGGAGAAAGTCGCGCGCTACACGGATATTCTCGGCACCCCCACGCAGGAGTATCTGACCCAGATGGTCGGCCAGCTGATGCAGCAGTACCAGACCCGGGCGGATATGATCGCGCTGGCCGTCAACACCTACGGCTTTGACCAGTCGGCGGCGGAGGCTTACTTTGCCGATTACACCGATGAGGAGCTGCGTCAGATCGTCGCCGGGCAGCTGACCAGAATTGTCTCGGAAAAATACTATGAGCAGGCCCAGATGCAGGTAGCCCAGATCAAGGCATCCGAGTCCACGCCGGACGATCTGTTCGGTGTGAAGGGCACCATGGCCGTAGCAGCGGAATTTGACAAGCTGCTGGCTGCCACCACCGATGAAGCGGTTCTGGCCGGCTGGTATGACAGCTACATGCCCAACACCGTGTCCGGTTCTACGCTGGCCGATACCCTCAAAGCCCTCGGCTACGCCGATGCCCAGACCCCGCAGACCATCAATCTCTACGCCCGGAATTTTGAGGACAAGGAGCGCATTGACGATCTGATTTCCCAATACAACGCGGGCGTGGCAGAAGAAGACAAAATCAGCTACACCGATTATGTGGCGCTGCTGATGTCCGGTGTGAACACAATGATCGATGCAGTTTCCTACGGCCTGATCGGCTTTGTTTCCATTTCTCTGGTGGTTTCCTCCATCATGATCGGAATCATCACCTATATCTCCGTGCTGGAGCGGACAAAGGAAATCGGTATTCTGCGCAGTGTTGGTGCCTCGAAAAAGGATATTTCCCGGGTGTTCAACGCGGAAACAATTATAGTCGGTCTGACTGCGGGTCTGATCGGCATTGGCATGACGGTGCTGCTGAATATTCCCATCAGCCTGATCGCCAAGAAACTGACGGGCATCTCCGGCATTGCCACCCTGCCCGCCGGGGCCGGTGTGATTCTCGTGTGCATCAGCGTGGTGCTGACCATGATCGCAGGTCTGATTCCCTCCAGACTCGCCGCAAGAAAAGACCCCGTCATCGCCCTGCGGACGGAGTAAAAGCAAGTGGAGCGTATTGAAAAAACAGTCAGGCCCCAGCATCCCCTCAATAACGTGCTTTTTGTAGACTATTTAGGCAGACTGAAATGGAGCGTATCGGCTGATACGCTCCATTTGACGGTTAAACCGCGCCAGTGAATTCTCCATGCAGGTCATGCCATGTTCTCTTTTACGGTGTTTATAGACGCAATCAGAATGCGGCGGATTACACCGCAATCATGCCGAACATCTTGGCTCACCTCAACAGAGAACAATTCCGCTTTCTGCAACAATTCCAGCCAATATTCGGTTTCATAGCACTCTTTCAACGCAATTTGCAGCTTTGAGATAAAGTCCGGTCTGCTGTGGGCATATTTCGCCTCCCGGATATTAGCGCCAATGGATGTTGCGCTTCTCTCCAATTGATTAACCAGAGAATAATGCCCTTTCATTCCGCCGGTCAACTTCAATACCCTTACTGCAAAATCCATTGACAAATCAGCCAGCTTGTTTTCAGCCACAGTTTGCATTCCAACTTCATAATACAATGAAATCCTTGCTGGCGCAAGGTTAAAATCTGCTGCGCAGATGAAATCCTCTGACATGGATGAAATCAAATCCACTCTCCCGCCGTCGAGGCGGATTTCATCCCCTCACGGATTTCATCATCGAAGATGATTTCACCCACCCAACGGGGTGGATTTAATTGAAAAGGAACCGCTTTTGTCTGTCGACAAAAGCGGTTCCTTTTCTGGCGAGCTACACCAGAAAAGATATTCGCGCATTTGTGAGATTTCCAATTTCTAA
>CAYSJX010000021.1:0-18889 GCA_964431445.1 uncultured Oscillospiraceae bacterium
CCGATCCCGTCCATGGTGACGGAGGTACACTACAGCTGATACGCGCCGTCCCGGGGAAAAACGGAAATACTTCCCACGGCGATGACCCGCATGCCGTTCTCCGGCCGGAACCGCAGCCTACCAGCATTGCCCCGGAACATGACACAGCGCAGGGCACCGCCCTCGTCCTTGAGGGAAAAATAGTGATGGCCGGAGGCGTAGAGCTTATAGTTGCTGATCTCGCCGCTGACGGCCACCTGCCGCAGCACATGATCCGAGTCCATCATCTGCTTGATGTAGTTGTTGATCTGACTGACGGTAATGATCTGCTGCTGCATGGTCATAGCTCCTGTCTGTGGGCCAGAATGGCCGGGCCCATGGCGTTGTCCGTTGCGAAAGCGGGTTCCCCATACACCACGTCAAAGTGGGCCAGAGCCTGGCGCAGCATGGTATTGGAGGAAACGCCCCCGGAAATAACAACTTCAAGACCCGGAAAACGCTCCATGGCCTGTTTTGTGGCGGCCACCACCCCATGGCAGATACTGCCAAGGGCATAGCGGGCCGTCTGCGCCGGGGTATGCAACGCGCTGTAGAGCTGTACCTTGTTTTCTACACCGGAAAGGGAAAAATACATATCCGTGCAGCGCACACGGAACCGTTCATTTCCCTGCTCTTCCTGCGATAGGGCATCGAGAGCTTTTCCGGCCGGAAAAGGCAGCGACAGCAGCTTTCCCGTCCGGTCGATCAGCTGTCCGGCGGAAATATCCATGGTGCCGCCGAGCTTGACGCAGCTGACACTTTTGCCCATGGGCTCTACCAGCAGCAGCTCTGTTGTGCCGCCGCTGAGATGCCACGCCAGATGGGGCTCGTCCAGAAGATCCAGCCGCCCGGCGCTCCACAGGCAGGAGGCCACATGCCCCTGCTGATGGGAAATTTCCACCAGCGGCACATGCAGCGCATCGGCCAGTGTGCGGGCATGGGAAAGCCCCACCATAAAGCAGGGCATATAGCTCCCCTCTACGGCTCGGGGACGGGTGCTGACACCGATGGCACCGATCTGCTCCGGCTTGACATGGGAAAACAGCCTGTCGGAAAGCTCCGGCAGGCTTTTGATGTGGGAAAAGACGGCATCGCTCTGCCGCAGTCCCAGCTGACCGGGCTGAACCGGCAGCAGCTGGGAGCAATTGACCCCTTCACTGCCGTCAAAGCAGGCCACGGAGGTGGTGTAATTGCTGGTATCGAAGCCGATGCTGATCATTGGCTTTCACCGGTTTGGGCCATGCCCCGGGCAAAGCTGCCCAGAATACCGTTGACAAAGGCACCGGTGTCATCGCCGTCATATTTCTTGGCAATGCGGACGGCCTCGGAAATGGCAACACCGGTAGGCACATCCACCATGTACAGTGTCTCAAAGACAGCCAGCTGCATGACGCAGCGGGTCAGCCGGGAAATTCGGGAAATGTCCCAGCCGATGCTGTAGCGGCTGATCACGCCGTCCAGCTCTTCCTGCCGGTTGGCCACACCGGCCACCACAGCGTCGATGTAGGACAGCTGTGCCCGGCTGGGCCGCTCGGCATACACTTCGTTCTCTTCGGAAAGTGCGCTGTAGTAATCTCTGGCCAGCCGCACGGCCACCACCTGCTCCGGTTCTTCGCCGGTAAAGGTGCGGCCGTAAATCAGATGAACAGCCAGCTCTCTGGCGTTTGCTCTGGTCATGGCTCCCCCTTACTTGCGGATGATGCCGCAGATGTTGACGTTGACGGACAGCACCTTCACTCCTGTGGTGGACTCCACGGCGGCGGTGACGCTCTCCTGAATGTTGCGGGCCACGCCCATAACGCTGTAGCCGTAGTAAACGCAGATATTGCAGTCGAGATGGAGTTCATTGTCATCGGTGATGGTGACCTTGATCCCCTTGCCCCAGTTCTTCTTGCCCAGAAGCTCCACAATATCGGCACCCGGCTTGGTGCTAAGACCGGCGAAGCCTTCGTTTTCGGACAGGGTGTTGAGCACGATGGACGCAATCACATCCTCCGAAATCATCACGGCTCCGTTGTCCTGTGTCTGGGTAATGTATTCTCTGCTTTCAGCCATAAAATGTCCTCCAAATCAAATGTGCATGGTATTCACAGCATTTTTCTTATTGTAACACATCTGCGGAAAAAAACAACTCTTTTCTTGAGAAAAATCCTTGTCTATGGCAAAGGCTCCCGGTGCAGCGCACCGGGAGCCAACATTCAGGGAACCTCCACCACATGAATTTTCGTCATATCCAGCTCCGTCTGGGTCAGCACGATGTCTGCAATCAGGGCAACATCCTGCTGCTGCATCCCACCCTCCGGTGCAGCTACCGCAACGGAAATTCCGTCATCGGAAATGTACGCCACGCAGTCGGCATAGCCTTTGGCGATCACAAGGCTTTCAATCTGCGCTTCCGACAGCGCGGTCTGGACGATCTGATCGAGCCGCGCGGTCGTCTCCGCACTGGCCTCCCCATCGCCGTAGTTCATGGCCTCCTGCAGCAGCGACACGGCGCTGTCTCTGGCCTGCTGTCGGGACAGGCGCACGGCGGCAAAATAGTCTGTCACCGTGGTCTGGTTATTGCCGCCGGTCGCATCGGCGCTGCCCATGACCAGCAGATCATCGCTCATAAGCTTGTCGGAATTGAGTGTCTGCTCCAGATCCCGGGTGTCGGTGCCGCCGTTACCGCTCCAGTTGAGGTAGATGCCGCAGCAGACCGTGACCAGTATCCCCGCCGCTACCAGATTTTTCTTCCAGGTTTTCATGCGATTTCCTCCTGTTTCATTTCATTTTCAGCACACAGATTTTGTCGGCTCCCAACCCGGTCGCCTTGCTGACGGCCTCCACAATGGCCAGCCGCACCTCTGCCCGGTCTGCCCCCTGGCATAAAACTACCGCTCCGGCATACACCGGTGGGATGATCTGGATGGGCACGGGGCTTTCGGCCCGGTTTGCATCCGTGATTACCAGCGTATCCTTGCGCAGAGAGCTTTGGCTGTCGGTGACGGTGGTGTCCTCGTCGGACTGATACAGTGTCCGCTCCCCGGCCGAAACCGTCAGAAGTATCCGCACCTGCCCGGCTCCGCTCAGACCGGAGAGAATGCTTTCCAGCTGCTGCTCTAACTGCGGCTGGGAAGATGCCTGCGGCTGTGTGGGCTGCGGTGCGGCAGTGTCCTGCGTCTTATGGGTCGGCAGGCACAGAATCGTAATGCCCAGCAGCAGTACAAGCGCCGCGTATTTGTAACGCCCCAGCCGGGAAACGAACGCGGACAGGCGTTTTTTCACTTCCATTGCAGATCACCTCCGGTAAGTCCCAGCTCCTTTTCCAGAGCAGCGGCAAGCCGTGACCGGGCATAGGGTGAGACGTTGCCTGTAATGCACACCTGCCGCAGCTGCGGCAAAGCATCGCCGCTGAGAATAATCTCCACCGTCACATCCGCGCCCAGCGAAGCCGCTTTGTCCAAAATATATGCCGTCAGTCGCTGGGTTATGCTTTCGGCCAGCTGATTATTTGCGTAGTCGTTTCCGGCAGCTACCGCCTCGTCGGCCTCGGCGCGGAAGCTGTCATACATGGCTACCGGATCTAAGCTCGATCGCACCGACAGGGGCTGCAACAGCGTAAGCAGCAGTACCAGCCCCGCCACGGTGCGCACCATGGCGCTTCCGGCCCCATCCTTTCCCGTCAGCTCCATGGCCAGCGCGCATACCGCCCCCGCCGCGCAGACGGACAGCAGCCAGCTTTTGATGCTCTCCACTACCCTACCCCCTTCATAAAGCAGATGGTGCTGATAAGAATAAACAGGCATTCACACCCGGTCATGGCCAGCAGCAGCCCCATCGCGCCGGAAAAGTCCCCCAGCAGGCCGGATACCTCCTTCCCGGCAAATACCGGACTGACCGCCGCCATGGCTTTCAGACTCAGATACTGTACCCCAATGCGAAGAAAGGGCTCAATTCCGATGGCGATCACCGTCAGTAGTCCCGCAATTCCTGCCGTACTTTTGACGATCCCGGCGCTGATGAGAATGGTCTCCGACGCATCGGCCATGATGCCGCCAACAACCGGCACCATGCCGGAAATGGTCAGCTTGGTTGCTTTCAATGTCATCTGATCGGCCGCCCCCGTCACCACACCGGTGATGGACAGATATCCGGTAAATACATACACGACCGTCCGCAGCGTTTTACCCGACAGATTCAGCACCGATTGCCGGAGACGGCCCAGCAGCTCCTGCCCCGTGGCAGCCGCCGCGACGGACAGTAAAAGAAATGCATACAGTGCCGGAACAAGAATTCCGCAGATCAGCTGACCCAGCAGAGCATTGAGCAGCGCTGTTGCGCTGTAAAGTGCCGCCGCGCTTCCGCCGCCCCCCTGCGCGGCCAGAGTGGCCGTCATCACCGGCAGAAGGAGCTTCCCGTATTCCGACAGCTGCCGCACCGTCTGTACACCATCGGAAATCAGCGCATGACTGGGTTCCAGCAACAGCCCGGCCACCACCGCGACTCCCACAAGACGCACCGCGTCAAAGCTGCCTGCCTGTAGCGGCCCTACGATACTCATGACCATCAGCGCCGCGAAGATCCGGCTACAGATGCGAAGACAGTTTCGCACCTGAGGCCGCACGGAAGAAAATGCCGAGCGCAATATGTAGACAAGATCCGCCCCGAAACCGCTGCTCTGGCCGGGCATGAGGGCCTGCGCACTGTCCGGCGCTTCCGGCACGGTCATCTCCACCGCCCGGGCCGGTACACTCAGGCACAACAGGCACAGCGCCACCGTGATCCATTTTTTCATAACTGCTCCGATATCCTTTCGATCAGCTCCAGCAGGGCGGAGAAAACCGGCAGAGAAAGATACATCACCGCCACAGCCGTCAAAATCTGTAAAATCCGGGCTACGGCGCTGCTGCCGCCATCGGCGCAGACACCGCATGCAATCTGTCCCAGCATACTCACCCCGGCGCACTTGAGCAGCACCCCGGTGTAGATGGAGCCACTGTGCTGCACGCCTTGCAGTTGCCGGACAAATTCCAGCACCGGCCGCAGCAGCCGCATCGTCCACAGACCGATCAGGCAGCAGGCGGCCAGTGCCAGCAGCTGAGAAAAATCGCCTCTCCCGGTCTTGAGGGCAGCGGTCAGTATCACGCTGAGCAGAGCCAGCGCCGTACAGCGCAGAAAGGTCTCCATATCAGAAATCAAACAGCTCCTTCACCAGTTCAAAAAGCTCCGCGATCCGCTGGGCCAGGATCATCAGCACCACCACAAGCCCGGCCAGCGTGGTCATGGTGGCCTGTTCGTCCCGCCCGGCCCGGGACAGCACCTGATTGAGAATGGACACGATGATGCCCACTGCCGCAATTTTGAAAATCAGATCAATTTCCATAAGCTCCCGTCAAATCAGTAAAATCGCCAGCGCTCCGCCGGCACAGAGGCCGAGAATGCGGTAGCTTCGATGCCGCTCGGCCTGTCCTTGCCGCAGTGCTTCCAATCGGCGTGTACACCGCTGGTGTACATGGTGAAGCCCCGCCAGCTGCCCCGGCAGGTCAAATTTCCCCAGTGTTCTGCCAAGATGTTCGAAAAGCTCCCGCAGCTGCTTCGACGCTTCGGGGCAGCTTTCCAGTGCGGCGGCCATGCAGGTCTGCACGTCCGGCCCGACCTGACGCTGCAGCGCCTGCGCCGCAGCATGGTAAATTTTGGCAACCATGCCGCCCGTCTGCGCCTCTGCCAGCTGTAGCAGACCGTCCAACGGTGTCAGATTGCATCGTAGTTCCTGCCCCATCATATCCAGCGAACGTGCAAAGTCCTCCAGCTGGCGCTGTTCCCGCCGCTCCTGTGCGGCAATGGAAAATCCCACCGCGCCGCCGGCTCCCAACACCAGAAGCGCTCCCAGAAAACGCAGCATCATACCGGCATCCTCCCAATGGAAAAGGACTTGTCCGGCCGCAGCGTGATCAGATGGTCAAATACCTGCCCCTGCACCAGCGGCCGATAGACGGCGCGGCGCTGCAGCTCCATAGCATCGGCGGCATGGGCTGTTGCAATCAGCCGCACCCCGCACCACGCCGCCCGCAGCAGAGCCTGACAGTCGGCAGGACGGGTAATTTCATCCATGGCGATGGTGTCCGGTGCCATGGTGCGCAGCAGCATGTCCACCGCCGTGTCCTTCTCACAGTCGGTCAGTACATCCGTCTGCTCGCCTGTGGCAAAGCAGGGCGGAAACAGTTCCCGACGCTGATCGATGACGGCCACCGCCTCTTTGCGGGAAAGCTGGCGGATCAGATCCCGCAAAAGTGTCGTTTTGCCGCTGCCCGGCCGCCCAATGAGCAGCACAGAGCCGCCAAGCCCGGCAATTTCCCCGGCGATCCCGGTATGATCCGCCGCAATGCGGATGCAGGCGGAGGTATAATTGCGAAGCCCCCGAAAATCCGCGCCCGTTCCCACCCCTTCGCCACAAAGTCCGATGCGGTGACCGCCCGGGGCCGTGAGAAATCCTTCCCGGATGGTGGTGGCAGCCCAGGGGGAATAGCGGCTGGCGGTATTGACACAGTAGCTCAGATCTTCCGCCCGAACCAGCCCCGGCAGAAGAATGCTTCCCATCCCGGTTACCAGCCTTGGGGCACGGCCAAGGCGCAGGCGCAGCTCCTGCGGGGCCTGTCCGGCGCAGCGGTCAACTTCCCCGGCCAGCCAGCCGGGCAGTATGGACAAAAGCTCTTTCCATCCACGCTTCATGTAAATCATCTCCCGCAACAGATTATGCCCGAGCGCTGCCGCAATTGCCTCCGGAGCGCAGAAAAAGTGCCGACAGCTTTCGCCATCGGCACTTTATGGTTTTGATTATTTCCGTACAGCCCGCAAAATCGTGTGTCCTACGGTGCCGAACAGTACATTGATGATCAGCTCCGGTACAAAATTCACCAGCAGCAGCCCAGTCAGCACATAGCTCAGAATATCCGACCCGCCGGCCCATGCTGCCAGCACCTCCGGGAAAATGGTCAGCATACAGCCGACAAACACCCCGGTGTTCACGATCGGGCAGACCGTAGCCGCGCAGATCATGGCAAGATGGGGGGTGCGTCCGCGCAGAAGCCGGTAACAAAGCCCTGCCAGCCATCCTGCCAGCGTCCCCTTGGCCATGACCACCAGAAAGCAGAGTAAGGGGCTGGCCTGAAAGACCATCACGCCGCCGGGATCCGCCCCCGTGACACAGTTGATAAAGACGATCACACCAAACACGGCACCCAGCAGTGCCCCGGCCCCGGGTCCAAGAAGTACCGCACCCATCACGATAGGAATGAGCACCAGTGAAATGGAGAAGCCACCGATGGGCGGGATCACACCGCCAAGCAGCTGCAGCACCAGCACCAGCCCAACGAGAAAGGCGATGGTGACCATGCGTTTGATTTTTGCGTTATGCATTTTGAAATTCCTCCCTGCTGTCCCTCCGGCAATCCGGATGGGATGCAACTATTTTGCAGCGGCCGTGCCGCCGACTTACGGTTTACTGCGGATCCTCGGAATATTCTTCCGGTTCCAGATCCTCGAATTGGAGCTGCTGGTTCTGTCCGCCCTTCATGGCCTCCCATTGCTCCTTCGTTACAAGAATGGTGCGTGGTTTGCTCCCCTGGAAGGGGCCGACAATTCCCTTTTCCTCCATTTCGTCCACAATTCTGGCCGCCCGGGCATAGCCCAGCTTCAGCCGGCGCTGGAGCATGGAGACCGATGCCTGTCCCGTCTCCAGAAACACATCCACGGCTGCAGGGAGCATTTCATCTCCCTCCAGATTTTCCTCGTCATCGGGTTCGGAATCGGCGCTCGGCCGGCCGGAGCCGGTCTGGGCGGCCTTTTTGTCGATCTCATCCATGACGGATTGATCGTAGGAGGTGTTGTAATTCTCCTTGACGTAGGAAGTCACCGCCTCCACCTCCGGGTCGCTGACGAAGCAGCCCTGCACACGCAGGGGCTTGCCACTGCCGATGGGCGAGAAGAGCATATCACCCTTTCCAACCAGCTTTTCCGCGCCCTGGGTATCGAGAATGATCCGCGACTCCATGGCGGAGGCCACGGCGAAGGCAATACGCGACGGGATATTGGCCTTCATCAGACCCGTAATGACATCCGCGGAGGGCCGCTGGGTGGCGATCACCAGATGGATTCCCGCTGCGCGGCCCATTTGGGCAATGCGGCAGATGGACTCTTCCACTTCCTTGGCCGCCACCAGCATCAGATCCGCCAGCTCGTCAATGATCACCACGATCTGGGGAAGGTGCTGCCCCTCCTCCGTCTCCGCGATGGAATTGTAGCTGTCCAGATCCCGCACGCCCGCATCGGACATGATCTTATAGCGGCGCATCATTTCCGTGACAGCCCATTGCAGGGAGCCCGCCGCCTTTTTCGGATCCGTCACCACCGGGATCAGCAGATGGGGAATGCCATTGTAAATACCCAGCTCCACCATTTTCGGGTCGATCATGATCAGCTTGACATCCTCGGGGCCCGCCTTGTACAGCAGGCTGATGATGATGGAGTTCATGCACACCGATTTACCGGAGCCGGTGGTACCGGCAATGAGCATATGCGGCAACTTCGCGATATTGCCCACAATATTGGTGCCGCCGATATCCTTGCCGACCGCAAAGCTGGATTTGGATTTTGCCTTGGCAAATTCCTGCGAATCGATGACATCCCGCAGGGAAACAGTGGTCACCATCCGGTTGGGCACCTCAATGCCCACTACGGAGATTTTTCCCGGAATGGCGGCAATGCGCACACCGGAAGCGCCCAGACTCAATGCAATATCATCTGCAATTGTGGTCAGCTTGTTCAGCCGCACGCCCTTGTCCAGCTCCACCTCATACCGGGTGACACTGGGGCCTCGGGTGACATTGACAATGTGGGCCTCAATTTTGAAGCTGGCGAGCGTATCATTGAGACGGACGGTATTCTCCCGCATTTCCGCGGTGGCGTCGAGTCCACCGCCCCGGGACTTGTACAGCAGGTCAATGGGCGGATAGCAGTACATCGGCTGCTCCTGCTGGGCGTTTCTCTGGATTTCCTCTGCCACAATGGCGGCAGACTCCTGTGCGTCCTTTGCAGTCACCTTTTCCTTGGCCATGGCATCCACGGTTTTGGGATCCGGTTTCGGCGGTTCGGGCGGCTGAGGCTGGGGCTGCGGTTCCTCCGGCACATCCAGCGGCGGCATGACCCGGGGGATATCCTCCGTGATCTCCTTTTTTGCCTTTCCAACGGGGGTGAAAATGGAGTCATCCGGCTCCCCTGTCACCGTTTCGGCCGCGGCGGAGACGGGCTGCGCCACATCCGAGCCGATCTGCGTGAGCATTTTCTTTGCTTTACTGCTGATTTTCCGCTTGTCCGGGCGAATATCCGGCTCGCCGTCGAGCGGAATGTCCACATTGGCCCGCTCCTCCTGCTTGCGGCGACGGTTTTCAACATATTCGATCCGCTTGGTTGCCAGATGGTTGACCACCAGCGCCGCAGGCTCCTGCCGCTCCGGCTCTTCATTCTCCCAGTCGGCACGGGGACGGTTTTCAAAGGCACGAATCAGGCTGGGAATGGTGATCTGCATGGCACCAAGCAGTGTCAGAATGGCCGCGATGATCAGTCCAATATAGCTCAGAGGTTCCGTAATGAGCCAGCGCAGCAGCATGGCAACACTGCCGCACAGCACACCGGCGGTGCTGCCGGCAATGCCGCCGATCCACAGCTGGGAAATATCCCATCTGCTCATTTGGCCATTGTCCAGCGCCAGATGGGAAATGATCCCGCACAGCAGCACAAAGCAGCCCAAACAGATGCTGCGCATCTTCACCGGGCGGCTGCCGCTGAAAGCCTGAATGATAAATAGATACAGCAGGGCCGGAATGGCCACATAATATGTAATTTCACCGAAAAGTCCCAGAATTACACTGCGAATGGGATCCAGCAGCGCACCGCCGGGCTGCAAAAACATCACCAGCAGCACAACAAAGGCGATCAGACAGATTGCCGAGGAAAAAAACCGCACAGGAATGGCAACATGCTCCTCCTGTGTCGGGGCAGAAGCCTTTGCGCCGGAAGATTTCTTCTTTGGATCGGGCTTTTTACCCTTGGAAGCGGCGCGCTGCGCCTGAGACTGTTTTTTCTTCTCCGCCATGATGACCCTCCGTCAAATCAAGAGATAAAAGATAAAGCATGCGAACCCAAGTCCCCAGCTGTAATAACAGAAACCGTGATAGCCCAGCCGGACGGCCAGATATCGAATCAGCAAAATGGCACCATAGGCCCCGCCAAAGGCGGCCAGTCCCGCCAGAAGAGCGCAGAGCCACACGATGATACCGGCCGAGGCGGTGATAACACCCACGAAATCCAGCACCAGCATCCCCAGCATCCACCCCGTGGAGATGAGCAGCGCCGTGGAAACAGCGTATTCCCGGTCACATTTTCGAAGTTCCGCAGCCACCATGCAGCTTCCGACACGGGAAATTCCCGGAACAAATTCCGTAATATTGCAAAGTCCCAGCAAAACGGCATCCAGCGCGCTCATATCCCGGCTGCCACGGTTGCCGGGCTGTAAAAACCGTGTCAGATACAGTCCAAAACCGTTAAGGAACAGAAGCAGTGCCAGCAGCCACAGCCGCCCACCGACCCATTCCCCTATTCGACTGCCCACCATCAGCGACAGCACCATGGGAACGCAGGCGGTCAAAAACACCTTTCCGTCCGCCACGGCCAGCATATCCGGCTGGCGAAAATGGCGGCGTTTGCCGGAAGAGGCGACCCGCATTTCCCGCCGGATGCGCAGCAGCTGTCGCCATTGGGCGACGATCAGGGCACACAGACAGCCCAGATGGATCATCATGGTCACGGCTGCACTGTCCTGTAGCCCCAGCATGGCGCGAAGAATCCGTCTGTGCGCCGGTGCGCAGACAGGCAAAAACTCGGCAGCGCCGGTAATCAGCCCCAGAATCAGGCTTTTTATCATATCCAATTGCCGGCGCACCCCCTTACCCATAGCTTTTTTGATTATAGCACAGGTTTGGCTGGATTGCTACCCCGAAATTCAGGTTTTCTCATATTTCCTTCGTCGGCCCGGGCCGTGCCCGATCATCCAGTGCAGCGCACTCAGTGCATCGTTCAGCCCGCCCAGCTTGTCAATCAGGCCGCAGGATACCGCCTGCCGTCCATACAGGATGGTGCCCACATCAGTGGCCATCTCCCCTGTGGCCATCATATAGCGTTCAAACTGGGCCCGGGTGATGCGGGAATTGGCGGTGACAAAATCCGCGATCTGCTCCTGAATGCGCTGAAAATAGCGGAAGGTCTGGGGCGCACCAACCACCAGCCCTGTCATCCGCACCGGATGCACCGTCATACTGGCAGTGGGGGTGATGAAAGAGCGCTTGGTACACACCGCCAGCGGAATACCGATGGAATGACCGCCGCCCAGAACCAGCGATACTGTCGGTTTTTTCATCCCGGCGATCATTTCCGCAATGGCCAGTCCCGCCTCAATATCACCGCCCACGGTATTGAGCAGCAGAAGCAGACCGTCAATTTCCTCGCTTTCTTCAATTCCTGCCAGTAGGGGCAGAATATGCTCATATTTTGTTGTTTTGACATTTTCCGGTGCGATCTGATGCCCTTCGATCTGGCCGATGATCGTCAGCGTATAGATATTGCCCTGCTCCGTCCGTGTCACATCGGAGCCCAGCTGCACGATCTGCTGCCGCTCCTGTTCGATCATATCCGCGTCCTTTTTCTGTTCCATGACTGCCTCCCGCAAATTTTTTACAGTTTGCCCAACCGTGCTGAAATCATGCGCAAACCCCTTGACAAATACCGTATAATAAAAGCAGAAAAAAGAAAGGAAACAAAATTTATGTCATTTGAATATAAAACCAGGGGCACCTGCTCCCAGAGAATTCTCTTCGATATTATCGACGGCAAGGTGCATAACCTGCAGTTCATCGGCGGCTGCAATGGCAATCTCAAGGGCATCGGCTCTCTGGTGGAAGGCATGGATGTGGACGAGGTGATCACCCGGCTGGAAGGCACCACCTGCGGCATGAAGCCCACCTCCTGCCCCGATCAGCTGGCACAGGCGCTGAAAGCTGCGAAGAACGGCTGATATCCCAATAAAAGAACGGATCCTCCAATTTTACATGGGGGATCCGTTTTTTGTTATTCGCTGTCAGGCTGGGATTCCTGCCGCTTCTGATCCCGGCAGATCCAGCGGTAGTAGAAAATTCCGGCCACAGTCAGCACCAGCGTGATGGCCAGGGTGATGACGGCCAGCACATAATTTTTCTGCCCGGCGGCGGCTCCCGTTGCGGTAGAGGTCACAAGGGACGGAATGCGCCCGATGGCCACAATCAGCAGCCAGCGCCACAGCCGGATGGGAGTCAGACCGGCAAAATAGCTTAGAAAATCCTTGGGTGTTCCGGGAATGAGCATCAGAAGAAAGGCCAGTGTTTCCGCTTTTTTCGGGTCTTTCAGGAAGGAAAAGTGATGAATTTTCTCCGGCGGGAAAAACACCTCCACCAGCCGCACACCAAACCGGCGAACCAGTGCAAAAACGATCCAGCTGCCCAGCAGGAAACCGGCAATGGTCAGGGCCGTTCCCTCCCAGAAGCCAAAGGCGTACCCGGCCGCCAGCTCCACCGGCTCACCGGGGATGAAGGCAACCACCACCTGCAGCGCAACCATACCGATAAAAATCAGCCGCCCCCAGATGCCAAAGCTGTCTACCAACGCCTGAAACTGTGCGGGTTCTTTCGCAAGGCGAATCATCGGCACGCCAATGAAATAGCCGACAAGCCAGCAGAACAGCATGAAAATCAAAAAAGCCCCTGCCGCAACCCACTTTTTGTGCTGCTTTGTCATACATACACCTCACATCGTGTCAAATTCTGTCATAGAGTATAACACACATTCACCGGTACAAACATTGAATTTTTATTAATTTTATTATTCTACTAGAAGTTTTTCGAGCTTGAGCAAGCCGTAGAGAATCGTAGCGTTGCACCAGCCGGTATATACACTGTACATGCCGCCCTCGTCAATGGGATTGTTCTGGTCGGCACGGCCAGCCCAGCAGTGATTCTTGACATTATAAGAACCACGCCATGCGCCGTCCCACAGATGGGACTCACCCTGACACTGGATCTCCATCAAGAACTTTGCAAGACGTGTTGCAGCATTCAGACACCGCTCATCATGCAGTACCTCATAGGTCTGGGTCAGACCCATCAGAGCAAAGCCCTCCGTGTAGACAAGATCACAAAGATTCGGATCCTCCTGCAACGATGCGCCAAGGGAAGAATCTGTGCAGTTGAGAATTGCGCCACCCTCATGCTGGAGAGGCAGTACAAATTCCACTACCCGCTCGAGTGCGGTTCGCAGTTGCTCGGAAGGGTCATAGTGCAGCATCCGCCCCATGCAGAACAGAGCAATGGAGTTTTCAGAGGAAACAGGCCGCCAGTCTTCGCTTCTGTGCAGCTCATAGGAGGTCTGCAAACGGCCATCAGCATTCTGAATGGAGAGAATATAAGCAAGAGCTTTTCGTGCGCTGTCACGATAGATATCCTCGCCGGTCAGTGCGCCCAGCTGGGCAAGACCGGCCATCAGCCACAGCACGAAGCAGGGACCTTTGTGCAGGCTCTGGGTCACGCCATTGTCGCGGCGGAAGAAGGTACCATCCGGCAGTTGCATGCTCATCCAATAACCGGCAAGCATGCGGGCACTTTCCAGCAGACGCTGATCACCGGACTGCTCATACAGATCAAGCAGGCAAATCATTACCTTGCCATTGTCATTCTGCCAGCGGGCATAACCGGTACCACCCTCCACAGTACCATCGAGCAGGTAGAAGGGAAAACTGCCATACCAGATGGACAGCGGATCCCGGTTCTGTACGTTAAGAAGCCAGTTGATGAAATTCTCATAAATGTCCTGCCGGCTTTCGTCACCGTTGAGGTGTGCGTGTAACAGTATAGCCCGTGCCATTTCTGCGGTGCAGTCCGGACGTGTCCAGCATACCCGCTGGCCGATATTGATGCGGATACGCTCATAGACACCACCTGTGCCACGATTGAAGGTCAGCATCTGGGTGTCAACCCAATGCAGACACTTTTCTACACTGGCTGCAATTTCAGTTCTTTTCATATTTCGTTCCTCTTGTTTTCATATTATTCTTCACCGGCTGTGGCCGGATCGGTATGATTTTCCACGGTGGTCAGGATTCTGCTGAGCAGAGCCTGCCGGCCGTCGCCCTTCTCGGCGGAGAACGGAATGATCTGGATATCCTCCGGCAGTTCCAGCACGGAACGGATCGTGGAAAGATTGGGGGCAAGCTCGCTTTTTTTCAGCTTGTCCATCTTGTTGGCCACCACCACAAAGGGGCAGCCGCTGTCCAGAAACCAGCGGGCCATGGTCACGTCCAGCGCCGTTGGCGGATGGCGGTAGTCCACGATCATAACCCCCAGATCAATGCGCCCGGCGGCAAAATACTGCTCCATCAGTTTGCCCCAGCGCTCTTTTTCCGATTGGGATACCTTTGCGTAGCCATATCCCGGCAGATCCACAAAGTACGCCTGCCGGTCTATGGTGAAATAATTGACATGAATGGTCTTGCCCGGCTTCTCCCCTACCCGGGCGAAATTTTTCCGGTTGAGCAGCCGGTTGATCACTGAGGATTTTCCAACATTGGATTTTCCCGCAAACGCGATCTCCGGCAGCCGCCGGGTGGGAAAAGCCGCGGCAGAGGCGGCGGAAATGAGAAATTCCACATTATTCAGATTCATGACTGCACCTCACTGCCGGATGGATGGCTTACCCGGGCGCACACGCAGTTCCTGCGGCAATTCCCCGATGACAGCAGGCTCCGCCGCGCTCAGCGGGGCCAGCGCCGTCTCCAGCACGGTATCCATACTGGCGGCGGACACAAAATTCAGCGCACGGCGTACCGTCTGATCGATCTGCTCCAAATCCCGGAGATTGTCCTGCGGAATGATGACCGTGTGAATGCCGCGGCGCAGTGCGGCCATGGTTTTTTCCTTCAGGCCGCCAATGGGCAGCACCCGCCCCCGCAGGGAAATCTCTCCCGTCATGGCCACATCCCGCCGCACGGGGGTCAGCGTCAGGGCGGAGACCATGGCCGTGCAGACGGTTATACCGGCGGACGGGCCGTCCTTGGGCACTGCTCCCTCCGGAAAATGGACGTGGATGTCCTTCGTGCGGTAAAAATCCGCCGCTATTCCAAGTCGGGCAGCATTTGCGCGGATATAGCTGTAGGCCGCATGGGCCGATTCCTTCATCACGTCACCCAGATTTCCCGTAAGCTCCAGCTTTCCGGTGCCGTCCATCACATTGACTTCCACCTGCAATGTA
This sequence comes from uncultured Oscillospiraceae bacterium, assembly GCA_964431445.1. Taxonomy (GTDB): domain Bacteria; phylum Bacillota; class Clostridia; order Oscillospirales; family Oscillospiraceae; genus Faecousia. Next base: position 15,385 of record CAYSJX010000021.1, read on the forward strand.
TCGCCGCCCACAGCCGTCCATGCAAGACCGGTCACAAGACCGATCTCATTGTGCGCGGCGCAGGCATCCGGCAGAAATTTGCGCACACCCAGATACTGTTCCAGTTCTCCGGCCCGAATGAGCAGCTTCTTCCGCTCCGGCTCGTCCGCATAGAGCATATCCGCCTTGCGGCACAGCTGGGCGATGCTGCGCTCCAGATTGCGCACGCCGGACTCCCGGGTGTAACCGTAGATAATCTCCCGGATGGCCTCGTCGGTAATGCGCAGCTGGGATTTTTTCAGGCCGTGGCGGGCAAGCTGTTTGGGAATAAGATGGTCTTTCGCAATCATCAGCTTTTCTTCGTCCGTATAGCTTCCCAGCTCGATTACTTCCATCCGGTCAAGCAGGGGGCGCGGCACGGTATCGAGGGAGTTGGCGGTGGTGACGAACATCACATCCCCCAGATCGAAGGGAATTTCCAGATAATGATCCCGGTAAGTACGGTTCTGCTCCGCATCCAGCACTTCCAGCAGTGCCGATGCCGGATCGCCCCGATGATCGGCACCCAGTTTGTCAATTTCGTCCAGCAGCAGTAGCGGATTGCTGCTGCCGGCCTGGGCGATGGCCGCCATGATCCGGCCGGGCATGGCACCGACATAGGTTTTGCGGTGGCCTCGGATTTCGGCTTCATCATGCACGCCACCGAGGGCGATGCGGGCCATTTTCCGGTTCAGACTCCGGGCAATGGAGTATGCAATGGAGGTTTTACCCACGCCGGGAGGGCCCACAAGGCACAAAATCTGCGGTGGCATCTGGGGCGCCAGCTGCCGCACGGCAATGGTCTCCAGAATGCGCTGCTTGACGGGCTCCAGACCGTAGTGATCCTTATCCAGCACCCGGCGCACGGCGGCCACGTCCAGCTTTTCCTTTGTGCGAACATTCCACGGCAGCTCCAGCACCGTTTCCAGATAGTTGCGCAGAACGGAGGTTTCTGCGGAACCGTAGGGTTGCTTGCTCAGCCGGTCTACATCCTTCAGAAGCTTCTTCTCGCTCTGCTCCGGCAGGTGCAGAGCCGTGATTTTCTCCCGATACTCGTCAAATTCCGCCTGCTCGTCCCCTTCGCCCAGCTCTTCCCGGATGGCGCGGATCTGCTCGCGCAGGTAATATTCTCTCTGATTCTGGTCGATCCCGGCCCTGGTCCTGGACTGAATGTCCGCGTCCAGCTGCAACATCTGAATTTCCCGGTTGAGCAGGCGCATGGCCTCCTCCAGCCGGCGCACCGGGTTGAGCTGGCACAGAAGACGCGCCTTGTCACCGTAATCAATGCCGGAATTCTGGGCAATGGAGTCTGCGATAAAGCCCACGTTTTCCGATGCCATCATCCGCAGCTGGGTGGACTGGGAGGGATGCTCCAGCATTTCGCTGTAAATACCATAGAGCAGATTGGCCTCCCGGCACAGGGCGCGATTGCGCACGGAGGCGGGCACAGGCGTTTCCTCCAGCTCCTCCACCTGTCCGCACAGGTAGGGTTCCGTATGGGTCAGCTGGCAGATGCGCACACGATGCAGTCCGCCAACCAGCACCCGCAGGCTTTCCCCCTGGGTTTTCAGCACCTGCTTGACCTTCGCCAGCACGCCAACGCCGTAAAGGCCACGCAGTTGGGGGTCATCCTCCACAATATCCTTCTGAGGCACCAGCACAATGCGCTGGTCTGCCTTCATGGCCGCTTCCAGCGCCCTAACGGACTTTTCACGGCCGATATCAAAATGAACGGTCTGATCCGGGAATACCACCATGCCCCGCAGGGCCAGCACCGGCATCTGACCGGAAAACAGTTCTTCACTCATTCAGGTTTCACCATCCTTTGAAAAAAGGGGGCAGTTGCCTGCCCCCAAAACAGAAGTATCATGCCCCCGGCGCCTTGCGGGGATTGGCCGCGTCCCGCAGGATCGTCGGCTGCGCGCCGTGGACGCATTCGGCTGTAACGGTCACCTTGCGGATGGTCAGATCCGAAGGAATCTCATACATGATCCCGGTCATCAGCTTTTCCATCACAGCCCGCAGACCGCGCGCGCCGATCTGCCGCTGGGTTGCCTGCTCGGCAATGGCCAGCAGGGCATCGGGTGTGATCTCAAGCTCCACATTGTCCAGCGCCAGAAGCTGCTGGTACTGCCGCACCAGCGCGTTTTTCGGTTCCGTCAGAATGCGCACCAGATCTTCCTGCTTCAGGCTCTGCAAGCTGGTGATCACCGGCAGACGGCCTACAAGCTCCGGAATAATGCCGAATTTCAGCAGATCATGGGGCTGCACCTGCGAAAGCAGAGCCCCCACATCCCGGGTCTTGCGGCTGGCCACATCCGCACCGAAACCGATGGCAGAGCGGTCAAGGCGATTTTCGATGATCTTATCCAGTCCATCAAAGGCACCGCCGCAGATGAAGAGAATGTTGCTGGTGTCCATCTGGATCAGATCCTGCTGGGGGTGCTTGCGCCCGCCCTGGGGCGGCACACCGGCCACGGTGCCCTCCAGAATTTTCAGCAGTGCCTGCTGCACACCTTCGCCGGAGACATCCCGGGTGATGGAGGTGTTTTCACTCTTTCGGGCGATCTTATCCATTTCGTCGATGTAGATGATGCCATGCTCGGCCCGATCCACATCGAAATCAGCCGCCTGCAGCAGCCGCACCAGAATATTTTCCACATCATCGCCCACATAGCCGGCTTCCGTCAGCGTAGTGGCATCGGCAATGGCAAAGGGAACATCCAGAATTTTGGCCAGTGTCTGGGCAAACAGGGTCTTACCGGAACCGGTGGGGCCGATGAGAAGAATGTTGCTCTTCTGCAGCTCTACTTCCGACTGGTCGGAAAGATAAATGCGCTTGTAGTGATTGTATACGGCCACAGAAAGTGCGATTTTCGCCTCGTCCTGACCGATGATGTACCCATCCATGTAGGTTTTCATCTCCATGGGGGTGGGCAGCTTCTGGTAAGGCGGCCGGGAGGAAGCATGATCCTCCTCCAGCAGCTCACAGCAGGTTCTTACGCAGTCGCTGCAAATATACACGCCCGGGCCGGCGATCAACCGGCTCTGGTTTTCCCGCTTGCCGCAGAAGCTGCAGCAAATGGTATCCTGTTCATTCTTTGGCATCCGGTTTTACCGCCTTTCCGTGGTTCAGTGATGTTCCAGCACCCGATCCACCAGACCGAACTGCAGCGCCTCCTGGGCGGTCAGGAAATTGTCCCGCTCGCAGGCGGCCGTCACTTCCTCCACGCTCTTGCCGGTGTTCTGGGCCAGAATGGTATTCATCCGCTCCTTAATGGTCTGCAGGCGCTTCATGTGAATGGCCATATCGGTGATCTGTCCCTGGGTTCCGGCGGAGGGCTGATGGATCATGATCTCCGCATTGGGCAGAGCCATGCGCTTGCCCTTTGTTCCGGCAGCAAGCAAAAACGCACCCATGGACGCGGCCATGCCGACACAGATGGTGGCCACATCGCACTTGATGTACTGCATCGTATCGTAAATG
>CAYSJX010000022.1:0-18755 GCA_964431445.1 uncultured Oscillospiraceae bacterium
TGGCGGATGTGTTCTTCCACGGCTATGCCAACTATGAAAAGGGCATCGGCGCGAATTATCTGAAGCTGACCTCCTGCAACACCACGGGCCTGATCCGGGCGGTGGATTGCCTCGACCGGCAGTTCGGTGTGGAGAAGGTGGCCATCACCATCATCCGCCGTGTGGCCGATCCGGGCGATTATCACCGTGGCCTGACCAACGCTTTGCAGATGGAAAAGGCACCTTCCCATCAGGCGCTGGATCTGATGACCATCATGCCCCATGTGCAGGCTACGGGCATTCTGGTACATACACCCGTGACCCATGGCCATATCATCACCGTGCTGGTTACGGCGAAGGACGGGAAGAAAATCACAAAGGAGCAGGCGCTGGAGGCGTTCCGGGCCCATCCCAGAATTCGCACCGTCACCATTGACGAGGGCTTCCGTGGCAACGCCAGCCTGTTCAAGTACGCCCGGGATCTGGGCAACCGCCGGGGCGATATGTATGAGATCGGCCTGTGGGAGGACTCCATTGTGGAATCCGGCAACGATATCATGTTTGCCATCAACATTCCTCAGGAGAGCGTGACCATTCCCGAGACCATCGATGCCATCCGGGCGGCCATGGGCATGCAGCTGACCCGGGAGGAAGGCACGGCCATGACAAACCGCTATCTGAAGATCGGCCGGTTCAAGTAAGGAGCGGACATGCGATTTGGAATCAGAACTCTGGATGAAGTATCGGTTCAGGGTAAAACCGTGCTGTGCCGGGTGGATATCAACCAGCCGGTGGACCGGCAGACCGGCACATTGAAAAGCGTCAACCGTATCGCCGCCTGTGTGCCTACGGTGCGGGAGCTGTCCGACCATGGGGCACGGGTGGTGCTGCTGGCCCATCAGGGCAGCGATATCGAATATCAGAATTACTACTGCACAAAACCCCACGCGCAGGTTCTGTCCCGGCTGCTGGAGCGGCCGGTGCAGTGGATCGATGATGTGTGCGGCCCTGCGGCAAGAGAAAAAATCCGCTCGCTGGAGGATGGACAAATTCTCCTGCTGGACAATGTGCGTTTCGTGGCCGAGGAGCAGACCCTGTTTGAAATGAAGCTGCACCTGACCCATGAGCAGCAGGCCAGAACGCAGCTGGTGGAAAAGCTGGCACCGCTGGCCCAGCTGTATGTGTGCGATGCCTTTGCCGCGGCGCACCGGGATCAGCCCAGCCTGTGCGGCTTCCAGCAGGTGCTGCCCAGCGCCATGGGGCGACTGTTTGAGCAGGAATATTGCAGCATCTCGCGGGTGATGGAGGAGCCGGGCCGCCCGTGCGTCTTTGTGCTGGGTGGGGCGAAGATTGCGGATGCCTTCCGGATGATGCAGACCGTGCTGGAGCGGGGCATTGCCGATCAGGTGCTGACCGGCGGTCTGGTGGGCAACATTTTTCTGACGGCGCTGGAAATCCCCGTGGGAGCCGGGAGTCTGGAGCTGATCCGGAAAAACAATCTCAGTGAATTTATTCCTCAGGCCCGGGCACTGTACGACCGGTTCGGGGAGAAAATCTGCCTGCCGGTGGATCTTGCGTGGGTGGAAGCGGGGGCCCGACACGAGGCGGCCCCGTCCCTTCTGCCGGATCATGTCACGGCAGTGGATATCGGAAGCGAGACGGCCCGGCGCTACAGCAGCGCCATTATGGCGGCCGGAACGGTGTTTGCCAACGGCCCCATGGGAGTGTTCGAGGAGAAGCTCTCCAAACTCGGAACCCGGGAGGTCTGGCAGGCCATGGCCCGCACAGCGGGCTACACCGTACTCGGTGGCGGCGACAGCATTACCGCTACGGAGCAGTTCGGCCTGACCGGAGACATGGGCTATATCTGCACCGGCGGCGGCGCGCTGATCCGCTTCCTCAGCGGGGAGGAGCTGCCGGTGGTGCGGGCGCTGCGCCATGGCTCCCTGATTCCGGAATAACAGGAGGAAAAACCATGCAATTGCAGGAAAAGCGGGCTTTGCAGGCGCTGGCGGTGAAGATCCGGCTGGGCGCGCTGGAGGCCATCCATTCCATTGGAGTGGGGCATCTGGGCGGCGCGCTGAGTGTGTGTGATGCACTGGCGGTGCTCTATGGCCGGGGAATGCGCATCGACCCGGCAAACCCCGGCTGGCCGGAGCGGGATAAGCTGGTGTGCTCCAAGGGACACGCCGGCCCGGCGGTCTATGCGGCGCTGGCGCTGAAGGGGTATTTTCCCTATGAAGAACTGAAAACCCTCAATCATCCCGATACCCGCCTGCCCAGCCACTGTGACCGGCGGCTGACGCCCGGCGTGGATATGACCACCGGCTCTCTGGGGCAGGGCACTTCGCTGGCCTGCGGTATGGCACTGGGTGACCGGCTCCGGGGCCGGGATAACCGGATCTTCCTCATCGTGGGAGACGGAGAAACCAACGAAGGGCAGGTTTGGGAAGCGTTCACCTTTGCCGCCGCCCACCGCCTTGGAAATCTGGTGGTGCTGCTCGATCGCAACGGGCGGCAGCTCGATGGCTACACCGAGGACATTTATCCCATCGGGGATCTGCACCGAAAAATGGAAGCCTTCGGCTTTCGTACCGTCACCATCGATGGGGGCGATGTGCAGGAGATTTCCAACGCGCTGGAGCAGACCCGGGCCGGCGGCGATCAGCCCTGGGCCATCGTGATGAACACGGTCAAGGGTGCAGGCATTTCGCAGGTGGAGCAGACCGAGGCCAATCACTCCATGGCGGTGGGGGATGAAGCTTTTGCCCGGTGGAGTGAACAGCTGCGCCAGCAGCTGCGGGAGCTGGAGGAGACACCATGAGTATCGTATACAATGGACAGCTCAGCCCGGTGCTGTGCCGGGATGTGCTGGGGCAGACCATCCGGGAACTGGCCCGGAAGGATCCAAATGTGATCTATCTGGACTGCGATCTGATGAGCTGCATCGGCATGCTCCAGTGGAGCCGGGAAAATCCCCGGCAGGCGGTGCAGTGCGGCGTAGGGGAGGCCAACATGATCGGCGTGGCGGCCGGACTGGCCAGCGCGGGTTTCAAGCCCATCGCCCATACCTTCGGCCCCTTTGCATCCCGCCGTTGCTATGACCAGCTGTTTCTTTCGGCGGGCTATGCAGGAAATGATATCACCGTCGTCGGGACGGATCCCGGTGTGACCGCGACCCTCAACGGCGGCACCCACATGCCCTTTGAGGATGTGGCGCTGTACCGGGCCATTCCCGGTTCCACGGTGATCGATGTCAGTGACGCGGCGGTGCTGCCGTCGCTGCTGGCGCAGTGCGTTGACCGCCCCGGGGTGAAATATCTGCGGGTGGGGCGCAAGCAGATGGCACGGATCTATGCCGATGGCACAGATCTGCCCATCGGGCAGGCGCAGCTGCTGCGGTCGGGCACCGATGTGACCATTTTCGCCGCGGGCATCATGCTCCATGAGGCGCTGCAGGCGGCGCAGCTTTTGCAGCAGCAGGGACTCAGTGCAGCGGTGGTGGATCTTTATTCCATCAAGCCGCTGCCGGTGCAGACGGTCATCGAATGGGCACAGCGGACGGGTGCCGTGGTAGTGGCGGAAAACCACAGCCACAACGGCGGCCTCTATGACGCGGTGCTGCAGGCACTGGCGGAAAACTGCCCCGTCCCGGCGGCCTGTGTGGCTGTTCACGAGCAGTTCGGTGCTGTAGGCGCACAGGCGTATTTGCAGCAGCGCTTCGGCCTGACGGCGGAGCGCATTGTGGCCACGGCCCGGGCCGTGGTGGACAGAAAGGGCTGAGGCAATGATCCTGAACTTTGGCTGTGGCACGGAAAATCAGACGGTGCAGGTACCCGATGAAAATCTGCTGGGTGTTCTGACGGAAAATCCGGTGCCCGTGGGGCTGACGGGGCAGGCGGAGGTGCGGCGGGCACTGGCCGCGCCCATCGGCAGTGCGCCCCTGCGGCAGATCGTTCGCCCCGGAGAGAAAATCGCCATTATCACCAGTGATATCACCCGCCCCATGCCAACGGCGGTGGTGCTGCCGCCGCTGCTGGAGGAACTGGACGCGGCGGGGGTTTCCCGGGCGGATATTACGCTGGTGTTTGCGCTGGGGAGCCACCGCCCCCACACAGAGCAGGAGCGTCGGCATCTGGCCGGGGAGGAAGCATGGCACAGCATCCGCTGTGTGGACAGCGACCCGGGCGACTGCCTGCTGCTGGGCACCACTGCCGCCGGTACACCTGTGGAGATCACCCGGGTGGTGGCGCAGGCGGATCGCCGCATCTGTCTGGGAAACATCGAATATCACTATTTTGCCGGGTATTCCGGCGGCGCGAAGGCGCTGATGCCCGGCGTTTCCACCCGGGCGGCGATTCAGGCCAATCACGCCATGATGGTACGGCCGGAATGCCGCGCCGGAGCGCTGGAGAATAATCCCCTGCGGCAGGATATCGAGGAAGCGGGCAGACTCTGCGGCATTGATTTTATCGTCAACGTTGTGCTGGATCCCCACAAGCAGATTCTGCGTGCCGTGGCGGGGGATGCCATTGCCGCCCATCGGGCGGGGTGTGCCTTTCTGGACAGTGTGTACAGCTGTCCCATCCGGGAAAAGGCGGATATTGTGCTGGTCTCCCAGGGGGGCGCGCCCAAGGATCTGAACCTGTATCAGACCCAGAAGGCGCTGGATAACGCAAAACACGCCGTCCGGGATGGCGGGATCATCATTCTGATCGGCTCCTGCCGGGAGGGCTTTGGAGAATCTACCTTTGAAAGCTGGCTGCGGCAGGCCCGGACTTCCGGGGAACTGATTGAGCGAATCGGGCGGGAATTCCGCCTTGGCGGCCACAAGGCTGCCGCCATCGCCATGGTGCTGGAGCGCGCGCAGATCTATCTGGTGTCCCAGATGGAGCCGGAGTTTGCCCGCACCGCCTTTATGACCCCGAAGGCAACGGCGCAGCAGGCGCTGGAGGATGCCTTCGCCCAACTGGGAACGGGGGCAACCGTCTGGGCCATGCCCTGCGGCGGCTCCACATTGCCGAAAATCGTGATCTGACAGGAGGAAAGATTATGTTTGACAAGAACAAGGTAAAGCTGGGCATCGCCCCCATCGGCTGGTGCAATGATGATATGCCGGAGCTGGGCGGCGAGAGCACCTTCCGCCAGATCGTCAGCGAAATGGCGCTGGCGGGCTTCACCGGCTGTGAGATCGGGAACAAATTCCCCACGGATGCCGCCACTCTCAAATGGGAGCTGGAAATGCGGGGCATGAGGGTGGCCAGCCGATGGTTTTCCTCCTTCCTGCTGACACAGCCCTATGAGACGGTGGAGGCGGATTTCATCCGGGAGCTGGATTTTCTGGCGGCGCTGGGCGCTGACCGGATCAATGTCAGTGAGCAGAGCTATTCCATTCAGGGCAAGACCGATGTGCCCGTGCTGACGGGCAACCATAAGCCCGTGATGGATGACGGGCAGTGGGCCCGGCTGTGCGAGGGACTGAACGGCCTTGGAAAGGTGGCGGCGGAGCGGGGCTTCCGGCTGTGCTATCACCATCACATGGGCACCGTGGTGCAGACCGCGGCGGAGACGGATCGTCTGCTGGCCAATACCGACCCACGATATGTGTTCCTGTGCTATGATACCGGCCATTTCACCTTCGCCGGGGAGGATCCGCTGCTGATGCTGCAAAAGTATGCCAACCGTGTGGGCCATGTCCACCTGAAGGATATGCGGCTGCCCGTGGTGGAGCAGGCACGGCAGCAGGGCTGGAGTTTCCTGACCGCTGTGCGCAACGGCGCGTTCACTGTGCCCGGCGACGGGGCGGTGGCGTTTGACCCCGTGTTCCGGCTGCTGGCCGAGGCGGGGTATGAGGGCTGGCTTCTGGTGGAGGCGGAGCAGGATCCCGACCGGGCCAATCCGCTGCAATATGCCATGATGGCCCGCCGCTTCATTGCCGAGCATACGGGGCTGTGAGGTACCGCCATGTATTTTGAAAAGGAACTCAAGCGGGGCTATAACCCCTATATCGACACTTCCGTGGACGATCTCGGCACACAGATGGATGTGGGTGTACTGGTGCTGGAGGAGGGGGACAGCTACTCCATCTTCCATCGGCAGAAGGAGACGGCGCTGCTGCTGCTCTCCGGCAGGGCGCTGCTGCGCTACGGCCAGCGGCAGACCGAAATCAGCCGCCCGGATTGCTTCCGCTATGAGGCGTACTGCCTGCTGGCCCCGGCCGGCACGGAGATTTGCCTGACGGCGCAGACCCACACGGAGCTGTACATCCAGCAGACGGAAAATTCTAATGTCTATGAGCCGGTTCTCTATACGCCGGAAACGGTGCAGACCCAGCATGCCGGTGCCAACGGCGAGCTGTTTGGCACCATGGAGCGGGAGATCAAGACCTTTTTCGACTATGACAACGCCCCCTTTTCCAATATGGTGCTGGGGGAAGTGCTCAATTATCCGGGCAAATGGTCGTCCTATCCGCCCCACCATCATCCTCAGCCGGAGGTGTATTTTTACCGCTTTGACCGGCCGCAGGGCTTTGGTGCAGGGTTTGGAAACGGGGAAATCTACCGCACCGGCCACAATGGCCTCGCGGTCATCAACCATGGCTTTCACTCGCAGACGGCGGCACCGGGTTATGCCATGTGCTATGCCTGGGGCATTCGCCACCTGCCGGGGGATCCGTGGAAAAAGACCCGCATAGACGATGCCGAGCATGCATGGCTTTGGCAGAAGGATGCCAATGATCACATTTACAGGGGGTAAATCGATGGAAACGGTACGTTTGACAACGGCACAGGCACTGGTTCGCTTTCTGGAAAATCAGTACCTTGCCTGGGATGGACAGGAGCAGCCCTTTGTGGAGGGCGTGATCATGCTGCCCGGCCACGGCAACGTGCTGGGCATGGGGCAGGCTCTGCGTCAGGAAGCCCACCGCATGAAGATCTATCAGGGAAAAAATGAGCAGGGCATGGCCCATACCGCCATCGCCTTTGCAAAACAGGCCAAACGCAAGAAGATCATGGCCGTTACCTCCTCCGTCGGCCCCGGCGCAGCCAATATGGTCACCGCTGCTGCTACGGCCACGGCCAACAATATCCCCGTGCTGATTTTGCCGGGGGATGTTTACGCCTGCCGCCAGCCGGATCCCGTGCTGCAGCAGATCGAGCAGACCCATGATCTGACCATTTCCACCAATGATGCCTTCCGGCCGGTCTGCCGCTACTGGGACAGGATCACCCGGCCGGAGCAGCTGATGAGCGCTATGCTCAGCGCCATGCGGGTGCTGACGGATCCGGCCAATACCGGTGCGGTGTGCATCGCCCTGCCGCAGGATGTGGAAGGGCTGGCTTACGATTACCCCCTGTCCTTCTTTGCCCGCCGGGTTCACCGGCTGGCCCGGCCCATGCCGGAGCCGGAGGCGCTGGAGCAGGCCGCGGACATCATCCGCGGCGCCAAATGCCCGCTGCTGATCTGCGGTGGCGGTGTGCGCTACAGCGAGGCCCATCAGCAGCTGCGTGCGTTTGTGGAGACCACCGGCATCCCCTTCGCGGAGACACAGGCGGGAAAGAGCGCCCTGCCCTTTGACCATCCCCTGAATTTGGGAGGCATCGGGGTGACAGGCTGCTCCGCCGCCAACGACATCGCGAAACAGGCCGATGTGATCATTGGAGTGGGCACCCGCTATACGGATTTCACCACGGCCTCCAAATGGCTCTTCCGGGAGGATGCCCGGTTCGTCAATATCAATGTTTCCCCCTTCCAGGCGGGAAAACTGGAGGCCCTGCCCATTGTGGCCGATGCCCGGCGGGCGCTGACCGCCCTGACACAGCTGCTGCGGGACTACCGCAGCCCCAACGGGGAGCAGGTTCAGGCTGCCCGGGCCAGCTGGGATAAGGAGCTGCATCGGCTGCAACACATTTCCTTCGGGGAAGGGTATGTGCCGGAAATTCATGATGCCAACGCCGACTCCGCCTTCCGCTTCGCCAGAGAGATGGAGTCCGGCCTGACCCAGACACAGGTTCTCGGTGCCATCAATCTTGCCATTGAGGCCGATGCAAATGTCATCGGCGCGGCAGGCTCCCTGCCCGGCGATATGCAGCGGATGTGGTGCGCCCGGGAGCAGGATACCTATCATATGGAATACGGCTATTCCTGCATGGGCTATGAGATCGCCGGCGCGCTGGGTATCAAATACGCTAACCCCGACCGGCAGGTGTATGCCATGGTGGGAGACGGCAGCTTCATCATGCTCCACTCCGAGCTGGTCACGGCGGTGCAGGAGCATTGCCGGATCAACATCTGCCTGTTCAACAATGCCGGTTTCGGCTGTATCAACAATCTGCAGGTGGGCCACGGTAACGAAACCCTGTGTACGGAGCTGCGCTTCCGGGGCGAGAACGGGCACGACGGGGCCTTCATGCCCATCGATTTCGCCCAGATCGCCCGGGGCTACGGTTGCAGAGCCTACACCGTGCGCACCATGGAGCAGCTGCGGCAGGCGTTGGAGGATGCCAGACAGGTCACCGATGTGCCGGTGCTGTTCGATATCCGGGTGCTGCCCAAGTCCATGACCGATGGATACGGCGCATGGTGGCGCTGCGGCGATACGGAGGTATCGGAAAATCCTGCCAACATGCAGGCATATCAGGAGCATCTGGCCCATGAGAAAACGGCCAGAAAATATTGAAAGAGGTGCTGAATATGGAGAAAATCCTGAAAATCGGGATCATTGGCTGCGGGGCCATCGGCAAGGATCACTGCCGCCGCATTATGGATACCGTCCCCGGCGCTACGGTGGTGGCGGTTTCGGATTATGTTGCCGCCGCCGCGGACGAGACGGCCGCGAAATACGGCATCCGTTCCTACGGCAGCGACTGTGACGGCATGATTTGCGATCCGGAGGTGGAGGCGGTTGTCATTACCTCCATCGACCCGACCCATCACGATTATGTCATGAAGGTGCTGGCGCAGGAGAAATGGTGCTTCTGCGAAAAGCCCCTGTCTCAGAACGCGGCGGACTGCGAGCAGATCATCGCCCGGGAGCTGGAGATCGGCAAACGGCTGGTGCAGGTGGGCTTCATGCGCCGCTATGACCGGGGCTATGCCGAAATGAAGCGGGTCATCGATTCCGGCGAGATCGGCGCGCCCCTGCTGATCAAAGCCTGCCACCGCAATGTCAGTCAGGGCCCCGGCTTCAAGACGGAAAACGGCATTACCAATGTGGCCATCCATGAGCTGGATATCTGCCGGTGGCTGCTGGATGATGAGTATGCCGACGCACAGGCCGTGCGGGTACGCCAGAGCGCCAATTCCACCAGGGGATACGACAATCCGCAGGTGGTGCTGCTGCGCACGAAGAAGGGCTGCTTCATCGATGTGGAGGTGCAGGTGGCCGATGGCTACGGCTACGATATCCAGTGCGAGGTGGTGTGCGAAAACGGCACGGTCAAGCTGCCGGATCCCTATGCGGTGGTGCGCCGCAGCCGTCCCGCCGGATGGGACAGCATGGCTCCGGCGGAAACCATGCCCATCATGACCGACTGGAAGGAACGCTTCATCGAAGCATATGACATCGAGCTGTGCGATTTCGTCCGCGCGGTACACGCGGGAAAGCTGACAGGCCCCTCCGCATGGGATGGCTATGTGGCCTGCGTGGCGGGAGATGCCCTCAACGCCTCCCGGGGAACCTCCCGGTTCCTGCCGGTAAACACCATCGAAAAGCCCCAGCTGTATCTGTAAGCATGCAAATCTCCCCACGGCACCGCCGTGGGGAAATTTTTGCCAGCGGCCATTGGGATGATTGCCACACCAGTGTGCGCACTGGTTCGCAATAACCTTTGATTTTTTTGAGCCTCCGTAGGGGCCGATTGAGGCACATCGGCCCGCTTATACAATGTTCGACAACGCACTGTAGGGGGCGGCGCCCACGACGCCCCGCCGTTCCCCATTTCGGGCATCCGGTTCTTCCCGTAGGGGCGACCATCGGTCGCCTGCTGCATTCCCCAGCGGGGAATGCGTCAAAAATCTTCGATTTTTGACAATGATCCACACTATGTGCGCATATTTCTGCCACTCAATATTGGAAATCGGGCGGGCGACCAATGGTCTCCCCTACAGCGTAATGGGAAGATCGTGCGATATCCGGGCACATAAGGGACGTCAGGGATGCCGCCCCTACGGCGGTAATCCTGCCGGGCGCTTCCCAATTTACCTTCTCCCATTCTCTGCGACTAAGAGGGTTGCCAGACGGGCGATGAAATCGCCGTTGGTGGGGCGGGGGATGGTGCCGTCCGGGGCGGTGGGGAAATACTGCCGCCAGCGTTCCGGCGAGCCTTTCATCCACGCCGAGGCGATGGCCGTGCGGATGCTGCGCTCCACCTGCTGGCCGCTTTTGCCGCAGCGGTGGCCGACGGCGGTGTACAGCTCCTTCGTCAGTCCCTGCGCCGGGTCTCGGGCATACTGGGGGATTGCATTGACAAGATGGCTGTAGCCGTCATTTTTCGGGGAGAAATCCAGCGCCAGCAGCATGGAAGAAACGCTCAGCCCCGGCTCCGGCAGGGGCCGCGGCGCAGGCTCCAGCGTGGCTGTCAGCGCGCGGATTTGCCCGGCCACTGCCTCTGCGCTGCATGGCCGCCGCATGAGATAGTCCACCTGGCACGCTTCCAGCGTGGAGAGAATGTAGGGGCTGAGATAGGCAGCGGTGACCAGCGTGGCCGGAAGGCTGCCGCTTTCTTTCATCGCCCGCAGCAAGGATAGCCCATCCGTCCCCGGAAGTGTCAGATCCAGCACCAGCAGGCACGGACGAAACTCGGCCACGGCGGCCAGAACCTGCTCGCCGTCCCAGCAACCGCAAAGGTCAAATTCGCCTCCTAACTGCCGTGTCAGCATTTGCAAAAGCTCCCGGTTTCCCTCTGCCAGCAGCACCTTTTTCATGCCAAACGCCTCCCTTTTCTCTTCTGTCCATATCATAGCAAACGAAGATACGTTTAGCAAGCGCCTGCCGCCATTTTCTTCCGACATTTTTCGACAATTCTTCGGTTACAGGTCAGAGTGTGTGAACATGCAGCTGGAGCAGGTGAAAAAAGCCTTTGAAGATGCCTACCACACAACAAAAAACACCGCCGATGATGGCGGTGTGAAGTATTCGCTAAGTCACCAAACAGCGCGTTCTGACTTAACAAAAGCATATCAAAATATGGTCGATCAGGTGATGGCAGGCACCTATGGCAAGAAGGAACCGGTACTGCTGGGTTATACACCTACAGTGTATCAAGAGTTAGGTATGCCATCACTTCCTTTTGTTGTTGGCCCGGGGCATATCTATTCTATCGCTAAGACAGAGGCAGAAGCAAAAAACGAAAACAGGTATTCAAAAAATGTTAATTATCACGGACTGGGTACGACTGCGGTAAAGAACATCCTCGACAAAGTGGCTGACCCGATAATGATAATTTCTTCAAAAGATGTAAACCGGGACACCGTTCCGAAGAGAAGTCTTCATAGCATTGTGGCAATTGTTGATATTGGTGCCAACGGAAAAAGCGTGTTGGCACCAATTGAGATAACAGCAGAACGAACTATGAACGGTGGCCAGTATGATGTGAATGTGCTTTCTTCTGCATATAAAAAAACGGCACACAATTTAGTATTGGAGGCAATCGCACAGGAAAACATTGGTGAAGTAGGAATCTTTTATCTTAGTAAAAAAGCAAGCACATTGTTAGCAGACGGGGTCCAATTCCCCAAACGACTAACAAATGCACTCGCTTCCAGTGGTATTGTACACCATCTCAGTGAAAAAGTCAATATGAATATTGTCGCTGCCACACAATCGCAACAGTTCAAGCGCTGGTTTGGTGACTGGCAGAATAATCCACAAACGGCGAGCAAGCATATAAACAATGAGGTAAAGCAGGAAGCGGTGGTGCTTGTCGATGAGCTTATTAACACATCAAAGTTCAAAAGCACCGACCCTGCAAAACACGCCCATAGTTGGCTCGACAATAATGGCCAGAATACATGGGATGTGTGGACAACATATATTCAGGATAAAAACAATGCCATATGGGAGACGATATTACATGTTGCCAATACCACAAAAGGAGACAAAATTCTGTATGATGTTGTGCCAACAAAAAAAGTAGGGCAATCTGGTAAATCAGATACATCCCTACCCTTTGAGGAGGAAGCCGGTAGGCCGACTTCAACTTCCTCTGTTGGAGTATACGCGATTCCGGCAAAAATGTCAACCCTCAATTTTCTCTTTCGGAAGAGAATGCTATGGAGCGTGGCGGGTGGTTCAATGGGGATGAGCTGCGCTGGCGTGGGGAGCCGGCGGATGGTGCGCAGGCCGCTTCCGCCGCCACCTGCGGCAATCCTTCGATAAAAGCAAAATCCCCCGGTTTTCCGACACACAACTCGGAAACCCGGGGGATTGTCACACCAGTGTGCGCACTGGTTCGCAATGACATACTAACTATTTTGCCGTTTCGACTTATATTCTCAGAAAATGCCCTGGGCCATCATGGCATCGGCCACCTTCATGAAGCCGGCCAGATTGGCACCGGCTACCAGATCGTAGCCAAGGCCGTATTCCTGCGCAGCGGCAACGGAGGCGGTGTGGATATTCTGCATGATCAGCCGCAGCTGATCGTCCACCTGCTGCTCCGTCCAGACCAGCCGCTCGCTGTTCTGGCTCATTTCCAGCGCGGAGACGCTGACACCGCCGGCGTTGACTGCCTTCGAGGGAGCCACGATCACCCCGGCCTGCGCCCGCAGGAACGCCAGAGCATCACTGGTGGTGGGCATGTTGGCTACTTCAATGTAGTATTTCACCCCGTTGGCGGCGATGCGGCGGGCATCGTCCAGCCCCACATCGTTCTGCACGGCGGCGGGCATGATGATATCCGCCTTCACGCCCCACGGCTTTTCACCGGGGAAGAAGGGGACACCGAATTTTTCCGCGTAGTCCGCCACCCGGTTGCGGCCGGAGGCCCGCATGGTCAGGAGATAGTCCACCTTTTCCGGGCTGGAGGACACGCCCGCTTCATCATAAATATAGCCATCCGGGCCGGAAAGGGTCACCACTTTGGCGCCTAAGTGCATGGCTTTCTTACAGATGCCCCAGGTGACATTGCCGAAGCCGGAGCAGGCGATGGTTTTGCCCTCAATGGTCTCACCCTCATGGGCCAGAACCTCCTGCAGATAGTATATGGCACCGTAGCCTGTGGCCTCGGGTCGGGTCAGACTGCCGCCGTAGCTCAGGCCCTTGCCGGTAAGCACGCCGTTTTCCCACACGCCCTTGAGCCGCCGGTACTGGCCGTACAGATAGCCGATCTCCCGGGCACCCACGCCGATATCGCCGGCGGGAACATCCACATCCGGCCCAATGTAGCGGTACAGCGCCGTCATGAAGCTCTGGCAGAAGCGCATGATCTCTCCATCGGACTTGCCGGAGGGGTCAAAATCGCTGCCGCCCTTGCCGCCGCCGATGGGAAGCCCCGTCAGACTGTTTTTGAAGGTCTGCTCAAAGCCGAGGAATTTGATGATGCCGGGATACACGCTGGGATGGAACCGCAGACCGCCCTTGTAGGGGCCAATGGCACCGTTGAACTGGCAGCGGTAGCCTGTGTTGGTGTGGACATGGCCGTTGTCATCCGTCCAGACGACCCGGAAGGTGATCATCCGCTCCGGCTCGGCCATACGGCCCAGCAGGTCGGCCTGTTCATACTCCGGGTGGCGATCCACCAGCGGGGAAATGGAGCTGAACACTTCTTCCACGGTTTGTACAAATTCCGGTTCGTTGCTGTACTTCTGGCGAACCTGATCGATGACGCGGGAAACATATGCATTCATGGCAAGATCTCCTTTATAGCGCTGCGGCTGCGGCGTTTTTTGACATTATAACAACTCAAAGCAAAAAGTGCAATGGGCAGTGCAAGAAATTTGTCCCCTTGCAAATTGCCTGTGGCTGTGGTATACTATGCAAAACAGGGCAAAGGGGGAACGAAACGTGGCATTGCATGAATCCGCGGAAATGTATCTGGAGACGATTTACCTGCTCAGCCGCCAGAGCAGCAGCGTGCGCAGTGTGGACGTGGCGGAGCATATGGGTTACTCCAAGCCCAGCATCAGCAGAGCCGTGGGCCTGCTCAAAAAGCAGGGCTATCTATGCGTGGATGCGGACGGTTTTCTGACCCTGACGGAAGAGGGCCTAGCGGCAGCGGAAAAGGTGTTCGAGCGGCACACGGTGCTGACCGGCCTGCTGCAGAAAATGGGCGTCAGCGAGCAGACAGCGGCAGAGGATGCCTGTAAGATCGAGCATGTCATCTGCGACGAAACCCTGCAAGCCATCAAAGCCTATCTGGAACAGATGTAATCACCCGCCGCGCCGAAATCGGCGCGGCATTTTTGCGCCCCTTATAATGGAATCCGGTGCAGGAGAGACGAGAAAATGCTATTATTACACACAAGCGTTCGGGTTTGCAATTCGATGTCGCATTGCATGTGTGTGGCGGGGAATATTGGGGGTTGGCGAATGGGGGATGCTGTGTTATAATGGGGAAAAAGGAGTGATACCGTGCCACGAAACAGAAAAGAACAGATCATCGGCATTGCGGCACTGGTGGTGCTGGCCATTGTGCTGGCACTGGTGACATGGCTGGTGGCGAAAAATGTCCTCTGGCCGAAGGAACCGTCCACATCGACCACCGCAGGGCCGCCGCTGCTGCCCTCCATCTCCACGCCGACGGGGCCGACCGCTGTGCTCAACCCCTACGGGCCGGAGGATCTGGTGACGGAGGACGGCTTTATGAATCTGGTGGACGGGGAGACCATCACTGGAATCGATGTTTCCTATTACCAGAAGGAAATTGACTGGCAGCAGGTGGCGGATTTTGGCATTGAATTTGTAATCGTCCGCCTTGGCTGCCGGGGGTATGAGTCCGGCTCCCTGATCGAGGATAAAATGGTACATACCTATTTGCAGGGGGCCCGGCAGGCAGGACTGAAGATCGGCGCGTACTTCTATTCGCAGGCCATCACCGTTGAGGAGGCCCGGGAGGAAGCGCGCTTTGCGCTGGAAATTCTCGATGGATTTCAGCTGGAGCTGCCCATTGCCTACGACTGGGAGTATGTATCGGATACGGCCCGCACCGCCAATATGACGGGGCAGCTGCTGATGGATTGCACCGTGGCCTTCTGTGAGACTGTCCGGGAGGGCGGCTATGAACCGATGGTCTATTTTAATCCCACCATGACGCAGGTATATCTGGATCTGGCCGAGCTGCAACAGCAGGGGTATCCGTTCTGGCTGGCTCACTATTCCGATGTGATGACATTTCCGTACCGGGTGGAGCTGTGGCAGTATTCCTACACCGGTCAGGTGCCGGGCATCACGGGCAATGTAGATTTGAATGTGCTGCTGCCCCATAAGAAATAGAATTTTGCGGCAAGTTCCGGATGGAAGCACAATCCCCCCGTTTTTCCGACATTTGGAAGAACGGGGGGATTGCGGCATCAAGCCCCTTCGGTCATTGCGAGCCAGCTCTTAAGCTGGTAGACATTCAATGTCTGTTTTGGGCCAGCCCGGAACCATCGAGGGGATTGCCACACCGGTGTGCGGCTTTGAAATGCCATGATCTAAAATGAGCAGGGAACACAATAAAAATTATAAAAAATTTCAAGAAATCCTGCAACGAAAGCGCGTTTTTTACGGGATATGAAGTATAGGCAGCTGACATGGCGTCCAACAGGAAAGGAGGTTTGCAAATGAAAGATGCGCTGATATTAGAACTGTTTTGGAAGAGAGATGAAGCTGCGATCGAAAAAACACAGGAAAAATATGGCGCTTATCTCATGAAAGTGGCCTACAGTATTCTTGCGGATCCAGAGGATAGTAAGGAAGCTGTTAATGATACCTGCCTTGCGGCATGGAATTCGATTCCGCCGAATTGCCCGTCTGTTCTTTCTACATATCTCAGGAAAATGACCAGACAGCTTTCCATTGATATACTCCGAAAAAAGTGTGCAGTCAAACGGTATGTATCGGAATACACATTATCTCTGGAAGAAATCAAAGATAGTTTGGCCGATGGAAGCACGCCGGAGCAGGAACTGGATGCTAAGCTTCTGAGCGATGCAATAAACCGCTTTTTGCGCAAACTTCCATCGGAGGGATTTGCGTTATGAACAGTGAGAAAATCATCGATGCATTGGGGTGCATCGATGATGAAATGATTGAAGAAGTAGAAAAGCTTCAAAAGGCAAAAAAAGGAAACAGCAGAAAATGGGTCAGATGGGGAGCGCTGGTGGCCGGCCTTGCGCTAATTATCGCAACAGGCTGGCCTGCGCTGAAGGACATCATGTTGACGCACCCAAATAACACAGAACCATCCATCGAACCGGGCGCAACGCAGGGTGGTAATTATGTAAACCTGGATACGGAGCAGATGATCTATGTGAACTGCCGCCTGTATGCGCCGGCCCCGGAACTTTCACAGATCGTCACCCAGAGAAATGCAGGGGATTTTTTGGGATATGTTTCATTGAACGGGAAAAATGAGACAGCAATACCCGCCTATGTATTGGAAGGAACGCTGCGCAATGGTAACAGTATTGTGATAGACTACAATGGTGCCTATTATGCGTATACTTTTTATGCTTTTGTCCCGGATGGTTCGAAAGAGTGGCCGGTTAATTTACTGACAAATGCTGCCCATATTGAAGTGCGGGATCCTAACTATGGCATAGACAACCAAACTGTATATCTCATCCTGTCTGCGCAGCAGGATATTACCAATATGTTGGATTTTCTCTCTGCACTGGGAGAGAAACATGATCAGATGGAGCTGAACAAACGATGCTACGAACGGTTCAAGGCTTATTTCACTGACGAAGATCTCTGGCTTGACAGGGAAGGCAACATTGGAACATCCAGCATTGAAATTGGAGCGGCCTTTCGGGAACTGGTATGTGGTATGGACAGGAGACTTGTCGTAGTGATGGAGGATGGCGCAGAGTTAACATATTCCTATCTTCCCGGTGCGGGTGTTATGCTTTGCGATGATTTTGCGTATTTCCTGTCGGATGAACAGTTAAGTCATATCAATCCGATGATTGGTCTGCAATCGTAAGAGCGTTGTGCTGAAAGGAGAATATCATGAGAAAGCCAAAATCCATTATAATGCTGGTGTTACTGTTTGCTGTGGCAATGCTTCTGGGCCGTGTGCATGAAGTATATGCCGCAAGTGACCCTCCTATGGTCTCGCAGGAGCAGGCGGTAAAGGCCAGTGAGGCTATGATGCGGTTCTTTTGCGAGAATGGATGGATAACGGACTATCCGAACTATTTTAGCAGTTGCTTCATCGAAGATAATATTCTTCATATCCGGCTTGTGCCTCCGGCCGATGGGGAAGAAGTGGAAGCCCTTAAGAAAGCCCTGAAAGACTGCGAAGAAGCCGTTCGCTATGAGTATGGAGTATATTCGCAAAGCGACTTGCAGAATTACGCGGATACTACAGCAGCGGAGCTGATCAGTCAGGGGTGCAAGGTCACGGATTGGTATGTGGATAGTGTGACCGGCGATGTTGTCATTGGCGTTTTACCTGAGAGCATGGAGCGGGCAGAAAAGCTGGCCGATGGAGTACAACCATACGCTTATAGCGGAAAATATCCCCATGTAATCATTGAAGCTTCGGGATATGTTACGAATGAAGCGTCCATGTCCGGGCCGGAAGTTCGCTGATTACAGGTTCTGCCGGGCTTTCCGCAAAGAAACAGTATATGAAGCCAGAGCAGGGTTTGCAGGATTGATTATTCCTGCTGTGGATGATGGTTATAGAATACAGTAACAGAAAAAAGTTAGAACGGATTGCCGGTGGCGGTCAAGAAAACCATTCGATGTGCGTTAAATCAGGAGAAAATCTGCAAGTAAAGGCAAATAAGCGGCCATGCAAAGTCTGATTGCGGCAATGCAAGCTCGTATTGGTAGACTTTTTTTGCTTTGGCGTTATAATGTATGTGTCAAAACAAATCAAGGAGGACATGCAAAAATGACCTTTGGCGAAAAACTGCAAAAACTCAGAAAAGAGAAAGGCTGGACACAGGAGCAGCTTGCGGCTCAAATCAGCATATCCAGACAGGCTCTTTCCAAATGGGAGTTGGGTTCGGCCACTCCAGATACAGAAAATGTCGTGCAGATCAGCAAACTGTTTCAAGTATCAACGGACTATCTTTTGTTTGACGAATACGACAGTGACGAGGATCTGCCTGCGGTTCATGCGTCCAATCAAAAGGTCAGCAACAGCTATAACAACACGATTCGCATTATCATCGGTTCCTGTATCATCGGTGTTGCGCTGCTGGCCATGCTCATTCTCGGTATATTAAGCTCCGTTTATCCCGCACGCTATATAGAAGCACCCGTTGGTGTTGAATGGATACGCGTATATGACGGGCTATTTGGTTTTCTCAAAGTACACAATCTGGAATGGCTGTTCGTGTTGCTGGTTCTTGCGCTCATGGCCGGAATCGTAACTGTGTTCCACCCTAAGCTCCAACCCTTCCTGAAAAAGTTCCGCAAGAAGAAAACGGAACAGCTTGATAATTGAAAACGGAGCTTTGGAATTTACCCATGTAATCATTTAGCGCCATTTTTGAGAAAAGAGAAGAATTTAGAGAGAAAAGAACAAAAAGAAACGACGATTTTCGATGAAAATCGTCGTTTCTCTTGGAGCGGGTGACGAGGCTCGAACTCGCTACCTCCACCTTGGCAAGGTGGCGCT
>CAYSJX010000023.1:0-17638 GCA_964431445.1 uncultured Oscillospiraceae bacterium
CTAACCGGGGGATTGCCACGCCAGTGACATCGGTCACTGGCTCGCAATGACAGCGGGGGTGGTGCGGCGATCTCCCGAATGGTTCCACCCGGCCATTGTAGGGGGGCGGCGCTCTTTGCCGCACCCATTGTCACCTTCGGTGAAGTTCAATTTGTGGGAAACCCTCTTCCGACCCGGCGTCCGCCGGGTCACCTTCTCCGAAGGGAAAGGCAATGGGGAATTGGGGGTGGAAGAAATTTGTGGGAGTGGCACAAATTTCGGCGGTGGGAATACCATGGAATGAGCGGCGGCGAGCCGCATCAAACCTGACGGAGGTATTGCTTATGTGTAACTGTGGGAATAACGGCCTGTTTGGCGGCAATCTGTGCTGGATCATCCTGCTGCTGATCCTGTTCTGCGGCTGCGGACAGAATCAGGGCTGCGAGTGCGACAACCGCTGTTGCTGATACAGGAAAAGGCGCCCGGCTTCGGGCGCCTTTTGCGATATTATTTGATAACGCCCTTTTGCAGGATGATGTTGGCGTAGATGGCGGTTTCGCCGGTCTGGATGATGCAGTAGCAGTCCTTGGCTTCTTCATAGAACCGGAAGCGGTCAATGTTGCCGACGGCCTCGGCGCCACGGGAATCATGATCGGCTACGATTTTCTTGTAAGTATCCCACACGGGAATGTCCAGATCCTTGTCGCAGTCCATCTTTTCCATCAGAATGGCGGGCTTTTCTACATAGGTATCCAGGGGGATGACCTGCAAAATCGCATCGAGCAGCTCCGGCACACCGTGGCCGTCCGCCCGCAGGAAAATGGCACCCTTGGCCTTGGCCATGGCGGCACCGGGGAAATTACCGTCCCCAATGCAGATGCGGTCGCTGTGACCCATTTCGCAGAGCACCTTCAGCAGCTCCGGAGAGAGAATGGGGGGGATGTTTTTGAGCATATTGTTACCTCCAAATTGGAAAACAGATCCTTTTTGAAAAGTGGCGGCCCGGAGACCGCCACTTTTTTACGGGTCGATTACTTGTACATGGGGCCGTAAGCGGCGCAGGCGCGGTAGTCCTGACCCTCACGATCCATGCCGAAGGCGTTCCAGCAGGCGGGACGATAGATGTCCTCTTCGGGCACGTTGTGCATGCACACGGGGATGCGCAGCATGGAGCACATGGTGATCAGGTCGGCACCGATGTGGCCGTAGGAAATGGCACCATGGTTGGCACCCCAGTTCATCATGACTTCATAGGCGGACTTGAAGGGGGAGCCTTCCTTGCCATCGCAGCGGGGCGCGAACCAGGTGCAGGGCCATGTGGGGTTGGTGCGCTCCATCAGCTTGTCGGACACTTCCTCGGGCAGGTTGACAGTCCAGCCCTCGGCAATCTGCAGCACGGGCCCCAGACCCTTGACCAGGTTCAGTCGGATCATGGTGCAGGGCATTTCGGCTCTGGTGGTGTAGTGGCTGGAGAATCCGCCGCCGCGGAAATTGTCGAAGCCGGCCTCGCACCAGACGGTGGCATCGGTCATCTTCTGGATGTCTTCCTCGGTCACTTCCCACCACTTCTTCATGATGGCGTTGCCGTTTTCATCGGTGCAGACACCGGAAGCGTCCAGACAGGCGGCACCGGAGTTGAGCAGGTGGATGATGCCGTTGGACTCAGCGGCCTTGCCCTCCAGCTTGTAGCCGGTGACACGCTCGGTGGCTTCGCCCGACCAGTAGGTGCGCACATCCGCGAAGATCTGGGCGCGGTGGGTCAGCAGACGCATCATCAGCATGCCCATGCCGTTGAGAATGTCGTTCTCCGTGGCCAGCGTGAAGGGTTCGCGGGCACCTTCATAGTCGAAGGTGGAGGACAGGAAAGCCTCGGGGTAGTCACAGTTGGGCCAGTGATCCGTCCACTGGCGCTGCCCCTGGAAGCCACCGGCGATGGCGTTGTGGCCGACCTTTTCTTCCTCAAACTGATCGGGCAGGCGCTTGTTGCCGGCCATCAGATCCTTGATAATGCAGTACATCTTGACGGTGAATTCCCACTGCTTTTCCTTTTCCTCGGGCGTGAACTTGATACGGCGTTCCTCGCCAAGGAAGTTGACGGACTCGGGGTTGTCGTCCCGGCCCTCTTTGCAGTGCGCCTTCGTCCAGGCCAGCGCCTTCTGGTAGTCCTCTTCGCAGTAGATGCCCTCTTCCATGCGGCGCAGGATCTCCACCTCGTCCACGGACTCCACGCGCATGCCGAAATAGTTTTCCATCATATCCTGATTCATGATGGAACCGGCAATGCCCATGCACTGAGAGCCGATCTGCAGGTAGCTCTTGCCACGCATGGTGGCAACGGCCACGGCGGCCCGGCCGAAGCGCAGCAGCTTTTCCTTCACATCATCGGGAATGTCGGTGATCTGATCCCGATCCTGCACCTCGTGGCCGTAGATGCCGAAGGCGGGCAGACCCTTCTGGGCATGTCCGGCCAGCACGGCGGCCAGATACACGGCGCCGGGGCGCTCGGTACCGTTGAAGCCCCACACGCCCTTGATGGTGTGCGGATCCATGTCCATGGTCTCGGAGCCGTAGCACCAGCAGGGGGTGACGGACAGGGTGATGGAGACGCCTTCCTTCTTGAATTTATCGGCACAGGCAGCAGCCTCCGGCACACGGCCGATGGTGGTGTCCGCCAGCACGACCTTGACGTGCTCACCGTTGGAATAGTAGAGATTTTCTTCAAACAGCTTCTTCGCTGCCTCGGCCATGGACCACACCAGCGGATCCAGAGACTCACGCAGCATCATGGGGCCACGGCGACCATCGACGATGGGGCGAATGCCGATCACGGGATAATCGCCAATGTATCTGTTGTTTGCCATAGTAGTTTCCTCCTGATTCTCGCCGCGAAACGCGGACGGTTTTGATTATATAAGCGCTTTCGCGCAGATATACATAATAAATTACTGCTCCTGGGGCAGCAGGCGGCACTGGAGCTTCGTGATCCGGGGCGGGCCGTCAAAGCCCTCCAGCCGCTCGATCAGGTAAGTGGCGGCCAGACGGCCCATTTCCAGCTCCGGCTGATGGATTACGGGCAGGGGCGGCTTCATCATCAGGCAGATCTCCGCACAGTCGAAGCCGAATACATCCAGCTCCTCCGGAATTTTCAGGCTGCGCTCCCGGGCGGCGGTGACAAGGCCCATGGTGATATTATAATTGGTGCTGAATACGGCCGTGGGCGGCTCCGGCAGGGAAAGCAGAGCCTCGATGCCTCGATAGCCGGTGGCGAATTCGTTGAGCCCAAGCACCACCAGCGCGTCATCATAGACGATATGGTGATCCGAAAGGGCCTGAAAATAGCCAACCTGCCGCTCTTTGGCGGTCAGCACCGTCTTTGGCCCGGAAATCAGGCCCACGCGCCGGTGCCCGCGTTCGATCAGCCGGGAGACGGCCTGATAGGCCGCTTCCGTATTGTTGACCAGCACCGTGTCGCTGCTGATACCCTGAATGAAACGGTCAACCTGCACAATGGGGGTGGAGAAACCGCTGGTCAGCTCCTGAAATTCCTCGGCCGTGACATCCTCGGGGAAGTAGATCAGCCCATCGATGCCGCTGCTGAGCAGAAAGCGGAGATTTTCCCGCTCCCGACCGTGATCGGAGCTGTAGCAGGAGATCAGCACATGATACCCATGCTCCCGGAGGGAGCGTTCCAGTGCGCTCAGAACGTTGCCGTAAAAGGGGACGTTCATATCCGGCAGCAGCACGCCGATGCTGTGGTTGCGCTGGGTTTTGAGATTGCGGGCGAAGGGGTTGGCCCGGAACCCGAGTGTGTCAATGGCCCGGGCGATGGCCTGCGCGTTGGGCCCACGGACGGTGCCGCCGTTGATATATTTGGATACGGTTGACACCGAAACATTGGCCAGCTGGGCCACATCCTTGATCGTCGCCATGAAATCCTCCAGTAAAAGTCGAAACGTTTCGCTTTCGGCGGTGAAGCTCCACCGAATAACACCTATATAATAAATTATCTTTTTTGTGCTGTCAATACAAATTTTGAAAAAAAGTCTTGATTTTTTTAGTAATCTTTGATATCATACAGACAGTGTACGGTTGCAAACCACCAGTTTGGGCGGAATGCATAAACGAAACGGTTCGAGTTCTCCTGTAGAAGATCACAAAATTGTAACCTTTGCACAGAAGGCCAATTTTTCGCTGCCGTACCCACTGAAGTGAATGAGAAAGGTGAGTTGAATGGGTGAAACGATTCTGAAGATGCAGGGCATCCAGAAATACTTCCCCGGTGTGCATGCTCTTGACAACGCCCAGCTGGAAGTTCGTGCCGGCGAAGTCATGGCGCTGGTGGGTGAAAACGGCGCGGGCAAGTCCACACTGATGAAGATCCTGACCGGTATCTATCCCAAGGATGAAGGTACCATCGAATTTCTGGGGGAGCAGATCGAGCTGAACGGCCCGAAGGACGCACAGCAGCGCGGCATCTGCATCGTGCATCAGGAGCTGAACCTGATGCAGCATCTGACAGTGGCAGACAACATTTTCATTGGCCGGGAACCGACCAGAGGCCCGCTGCTGGACAAGGCGAAGCAGAACCGGATGACCCGTGAACTGCTGGAAGGACTGCATCTGAACATTGACCCGACCACGGTGATCAGCACCATGTCCGTGGCCAAGCAGCAGATGGTGGAAATTGCCAAGGCGCTGTCCTTTGATAATACCCGGCTGCTGATCCTTGACGAGCCCTCCGCCGTGCTGACGGACACGGAGATCGATGATCTTTTCGTGTTTGTGCGCAGACTGAAGGAGCGGGGTGTCGGCATTATCTACATCTCCCACCGGCTGGACGAACTCAAGCGCATCACAGACCGCATCACGGTCATGCGTGACGGCCAGTACATCGGCACACTGGAAACGGCGCAGACCGATGTGGCCGAAGTCGTGCGGATGATGGTGGGCCGCACCATTTATGAAGAGCCCAAGAGCCAGTCCAGCGTCCCGGCGGACGCACCGGTGGTTCTGGAATGCGAAAACCTGACCAGCCATCAGGTGCACGGGGTGTCCTTCCAGCTGAAAAAGGGCGAGAT
Organism: uncultured Oscillospiraceae bacterium; assembly: GCA_964431445.1. Lineage (GTDB taxonomy): Bacteria > Bacillota > Clostridia > Oscillospirales > Oscillospiraceae > Faecousia. Next base: position 5,058 of record CAYSJX010000023.1, read on the forward strand.
CCTCGGATTCTCCGGCCTGATGGGTGCCGGCCGAACCGAAACCATGCGGCTGCTGTGTGGCGCGGATCCCATGGAAAAGGGTTCGATCACCATCAACGGCAAGCCGGTGAAGATCCGCAGCACTTCCGACGCGGTCAACCACGGTATCGGTTATTTGTCCGAAGATCGCAAGCGCTACGGCCTGTGTCTGGGTCTGTCCATCACCGACAACAGCGTGATGCCCAGCCTGAACAAGCTGTTCCGCGGCCCCTTCGTCAGCGACAGGAAGGCCGATGCCCACACCAATGACTATATCGACAGACTGCACACCAAAACCCCCTCCTCCCGGGCGAAGGTCGGAAGCCTTTCCGGCGGCAACCAGCAGAAGGTGGTCATCGCCAAATGGCTGCTGCGCGACTGCGATATCCTGATTTTCGATGAGCCCACCCGCGGCATCGACGTCGGTGCCAAGAGTGAGATCTACAAGCTGATGAACCAGCTGGCAGAGGAAGGCAAGTCCATTATCATGATCTCCTCGGATATGCCGGAGCTGCTGCGTATGTCCGACCGCATCGTGGTCATGTGCGAGGGCCGCAAGACCGGTGAGCTGGACATCAGTCAGGCAACGCAGGAAGCGATCATGTTCCTTGCAACCAAACGTGAAGTGGAGGTTTAATTCAAATGAACAGACTCGGTAAGAAAAAAATCAACACGCAGGCCCTGCTGGCTCCCGCCGCACTGGTGGTCCTGTACATCATCTTCTCGATTTTCGGCAACAACTTCTTCAGCACCTATTACGCCCGGACGATTCTGGAGTCCTCGTATTACATCGGCTTCATGGCCTTCGGCGTGACCTTTATCATCATCACCGGCGGCATCGACCTGTCTCTGGGCACCGTCATGATGTGTTCGGCTCTGCTGGGCGGCTACTGCTTCAAGCAGGGCGCTCCCACCATCGTGGCCGTACTGGTGACCATTCTTGTGGCCATGGCCTTCGGCCTGATCAACGGTGTGCTGGTTGCCAAGCTGCATCTGCCCCCCTTCATCGCCACACTGGGCACCCAGATGATCTCCACCGGCCTCGGCTCCATCGTCACCAAGGTCGCCGCGCAGACCTGGCCTATCGCAACGGCGAGCGTTGGCGGCTGGTTCAAGAAGGTGTTCCTGAAGACTGATCTTTTCGGGATCAAGGATTTCCCCGTGGGCGCGCTGTGGCTGCTGGGCTTCTTCATCATCGCCACACTGATCCTGCACAAGAGCAAGCTCGGCCGCTACTTCTTCGCCATCGGCTCCAATGAAGAGGCAGCCCGCCTGTCCGGCATCAATGTGGAAAAGTACAAGATCATCGCCTACACCCTCTCCGGCTTCTTTGTGGGCATGTGCGCCCTGTTTTATGCCGCGGCCTACACCACCATTACCCCCGGCACCGGCGCCGGTCAGGAAATGAACGGTATCACCGGCGTCATCATCGGCGGCACCTCCATGGCCGGCGGCTCCGGTTCCATGGTGGGCACCCTGATCGGTGTGTTTATCATGTCCGTGCTGAAGAGCGGCCTGCCCGCCTGCGGCCTGCAGGCCCACTGGCAGACCTTCCTCACCGGCTTCGTGGTCATCGCTGCCGTGCTGATGGATATCTACCGCACCAAGGCGGCTTCCAAGGTCAGAAAGGCCTGATCATCATCCGTATAGGCGCGTGAAAACGCTTATAATACATCAAGTAAAAAACTAGGAGGAAACACAATGAAGAAAATCATCGCGATCGCCCTGATGCTGGTTCTGGTCTGCGCCATGTTCTGTGGCTGCAACAAGGATAGCGGCAAACTGTACATCCCCGTTATGGCTAAGGGCTTCCAGCACCAGTTCTGGCAGGCCGTTAAGGCCGGCGCGGACGACGCTGCCAAGAAGTACGATGTTGAGATCTACTTCAATGGCCCCAACTCCGAAACCGAGATCCAGGCTCAGGTCGATATGATCAAGCAGGAAATGGCCAAGAACCCCAAGGCCATGGCTCTGGCAGCTCTGTCCACCGATGCCGTGAAGGAAATTCTGCAGGAGTGCGCCGACAAGAACATCCCCGTCATCGGCTTTGACTCCGGTGTTCCCGGCGACACCACCGGCGCTCTGAAGGCTACCGCCTCCACCAACAATAAGAACGCTGCCGCCATCGCTGCTACCAAGTTCGGTGAGCACACCGGTCTGGTCGATGCCATGAAGGCCGCCACCGTTGAGAACCCCGTCCGTATCGTCTGCCTGTCTCAGGATGCCGTCTCCGAGTCCATCGTTGGCCGTACCACCGGCTTCGTCGATGAGATGAAGAAGATCGCTGCCCAGTACGGCACCGTGGCCGTCACCGGTCATGAGACCTGGAACGATGGCGATGTGTCCGCTGCCTCCATCATCATCGAGGTCGCTGTCTCCGCCACCACCGAGGCCACCTCTGTTCAGACCGCTTCCGCCGCTTTCCTGGCGAAGGAAGACCTGATCGCTGTGTTCTGCTCCAATGAAGGCGCTGTCACCGGCTTCCTGGCCGCTGTTTCCGACGGCAAGGATCTGGGCGAAGGCGGCAAGTACGAGGGTCTGGTCGTTGCCGGTTTCGATGCCGGTAAGGCTCAGAAGGACGCCATCCGCGCCAAGTACTTCTATGGCTCCGTCACCCAGGATCCCTACCGGATCGGCTATCTGGCCGTTGAGCTGGCTGTCAAGGCTGCCAATGGCGAGACCGTCACCGATGTGGACACCGGTGCCCAGTGGTATGACCACACCAACATCGACAACGAAGACATCGCTCTGCTGGTTTACGACTAATCGGAAAATCGAATTACAGTCAGAAACGGCTGAAACCGACCGGCACCACTTCGGTGGTGCCGGTTTTTCCGGAAAGGGTCGCCACGCACTTGACAGCTGAACGGTGCGGTTTTATAATGACAGGGAGGGGATAATTTCCCTTTTCCTGAAACCGCAGCGTTGAACTGTATGACGGGAGGACACAGGATGAACAAAGTGTACAACTATCTTGCCTTCGATCTGGGCGCCAGCAACGGGCGGGCCATCCTTGGCCGGTTCGATGGGGAAAAGATCACCATGCAGGAGCTGCACCGCTTCGAAAACAACTATGTGGAGATGAACGGCGTTTACTATTGGGATACGCCGTATCTGTTCGAACAGCTCAAGGCGGGGCTGCTGGCCTTCCGGCAGGGGGGCTTCGGGGAGCTGGATGCTTTCGGCATCGATACATGGGGCGTGGACTACGGCCTGCTCGACCGCAATGGGCACCTGATCGGTCTGCCCCGGTCGTACCGGCTGGGCACGCAGGCGGATGTGGACGCGGTGCAGGCGATCATCCCGCCGGATGTGCTGTATCGCCGCTCGGGCATCGACACCAGTCTGACCTTCAACACCCTCTATCAGCTCTACCGCCGCAAGCGGGAAAATGACGCCGCGCTGGAGCAGGCGGATACTCTGCTGCTGACACCGGATCTTCTGGGGTATTTCCTCACCGGCGCGAAGGGGACGGAGTATACCATCGCCACCACCACCCAGCTTTTCAATCCCACCACCGGTGACTGGGACTGGGATACCATCGAAGAGCTGGATCTGCCGGAGCATATTTTTACAAAAATCGACAAAACCGGCACCGTCCGTGGTCATCTGCGGCCGGAGCTGTGTCAGCAGCTGGGGCTGAACCCGGCGGCCTTTGTGGCGGTTGGCAGCCATGATACGGCTTCCGCCGTGGCGGCCATCCCCGGCAGCGGCAGCTTTGCCTTCTGTTCCAGCGGAACATGGAGCCTGTTTGGCGCGGAAATGGATCACCCGGATCTGAGCCCGGAGGCGGCCGCGGCCGGTTTCTCCAACGAGGGCACCGTGCAGGGCACCTTCCGCCCGCTGCGCACCATCATCGGCATGTGGATCATTCAGGAATGCCGCCGGGACTGGATCAAAAACGGTATGGACATTTCGTGGGACGAGGTGGTGCGGCAGGCCCGGCAGGCGCAGCCCCTGCGCTCCATCATCGATCCGGACGCGCCGGAGTTTTACGCCGGCGGTGACATGGAGCGCAAGATCCGTGATTTCTGCGCCCGCACCGGCCAGCCGGTGCCCGAAACCGTCGGGCAGGTGGCCCGCTGCGTGTATGAGTCTCTGGCGCTGAAATACCGCAACGCGCTGGAGCGGCTGGAAAAAATGAAGGGCCAGCGCATCGATTCGCTGAATATCGTCGGCGGCCCCATCAACAACCGGTTCCTCAACCAGCTGATCGCGGATTCGCTGGATCGGCAGGTGGTAACCGGCCCGGTGGAGGGCGCGGCCATCGGCAATCTGCTGACGCAGGCCATGGCGCTGGGCCAGATCCGGGATCTGGAGCATCTGCGGCAGGTGGTGCGAAACAGCGAAGCAGTGGAAGTCTGGCAGCCGGAGCATACCCCTGAGTGGGAGGCTGCTTATGAAAAAATGTTGACTTTAATACATGAAGGAGATGTCAGAAAATGAGCGTAGATATGACGAAATGGCAGCAGATTGCCAGAGAAAAGGTGCACGTCCGCCCCGCGGGGCAGGGGCGTCTGGCCGGAAAGATCACCATCGTCACCGGTGCGGCGCAGGGCTTTGGCAAGGGAATTGCGGAGCAGCTGTATGCCGAGGGTGCCACCATCGTCATTGCGGATATGAACCAGCCGCTGGCGGAGTCCGTGGCACAGCAGATGGGCGAGCGGGCCTGCGCCATCGCCGTCAATGTTTCCGATGAGAGCAGCGTTGCCAATCTGGTGGCCCAGACCGTGGAGCGCTTCGGCGGGCTGGATATTATGGTGGCCAATGCCGGCGTGGTGCGCTCCGGCCCCATTGCCCAGTTCGAGAAGAAGGATTTTGATTTCGTTACCTCCATCAACTACACCGGCCTGTTCCTGTGCAGCAAGTATGCCGCCATCATCATGCAGGCCCAGCACGAGGCGGATCCGGAGGGGTACTATGATATCATCTCCATTTCCTCCAAGTCCGGTCTGGAAGGCTCCAACAAGAACTTTGCCTATGCCGGTTCCAAGTTCGGCGGCATCGGTCTGGTGCAGAGCTGGGCGCTGGAGCTTTGCGCCTACAATATCAAGGTCAACGCGGTCTGCCCGGGCAATTTCCTGGATGGCCCCCTGTGGAGCGACCCGGAGAAGGGCCTGTTCGTGCAGTATTTGCAGGCGGGCAAGGTGCCCGGCGCAAAGACCGTGGAGGATGTGCGCCGGTTCTACGAGGCCAAGGTGCCCATGAACCGTGGCTGCCTGCCGGTGGATGTGGCCCGCGCGGTCATGTACTGCGTGGAGCAGAAGTATGAGACCGGTCAGGCCATCCCCGTCACCGGCGGACAGGTCATGCTCAACTGAGGTCACGGCCATGATCGATATTGCTGTTTTGAACAAACTCAATGCGCCCACAAAGGCTGAGCGCCTTGAAAATTTGGCACAGGTGCTGAAAACCACGGTTTTCCCGCCGATGGTGCCCCAGTATATCAACAATCATATCCATACCACCTATTCCTTCTCCCCCTATTCGCCCACGGCGGCGGTGTATGCCGCCCGGATGGAGGGACTGTGTACCGCCGGAATCATTGACCACGATTCCATCTCCGGCGCGCGGGAATTTCTGGAGGCTGCCCGGCTGGTGGACATGCCCGTGACCATCGGCATGGAGTGCCGTGTGTCCATGGACGGCACCCGGCTGGAGGGACGGCGCACCAACAATCCCGATCAGGTTGGCGTCAGCTATATGACCATCCAGTCCGTACCCCATGACAAAATCGATGTACTGACCGAGTTTTTCAGACCCTATCAGCAGGCCCGCCATCGCCGCAACCGTGCCATGATCGAGCGGATCAATGCCCTGCTGCCCCGGATTTCGCTGGATTATGACCGGGATGTGCTGCCTCTGTCCGAGAGTCAGGACGGCGGCGGTGTCACCGAGCGGCACCTGATGTACGCGCTGGCCATCCGGCTGGTGAGTCAGGTGGGCAAGGGCGAGGCCATGGTGGCCATGCTGACGGATATGGGCCTGACCCTGTCGGCCAAGCAGCGCGATCAGATGCTGGATACCGGTTATCCCTTCTATGAGTATGACCTGCTGGGCATTCTCAAGAGCGCCTTTGTGCCGAAGATCTTCATCCCTGCCACCGATGAGTGCCCCAAGCTGCCCGACATGGTGAAGCTGTGCCGGGAGGTGGACGCGTACCTGTGCTATGCCTATCTGGGCGATGTGGGCGACAGCGTCACCGGCGACAAGAAGGCGCAGAAGTTTGAAGATGATTATCTGGACGATGTGTTCGAGTGCCTGCGGGAGGAGGGGGTCAAGGCCGTCACCTACATGCCCACCCGCAACACCCCCGCTCAGCTGACCCGGCTGCGTGGCCTGTGCGATCAGTACGGCATGTTCCAGATCTCCGGCGAGGATATCAATTCTCCCCGGCAGAGCTTCGTGATCCGCGCCATGGAAAATCCCATGTTCCAAAACCTGATCGATGCCACATGGAAGCTCATCGAGCATGAAAACCACCCCGCTGATTGCGTATAACCGATAGAACGATCCCCCCGCTTTTCCGGATACAGACCGGAAAAAGCGGGGGATTTTACGCCGGCCGGGGCTTGTTTTGGGGAATTGGGTGTGGTATACTGAATTTATCAGTCCGGCGCAGAAGCCGGGCGGGACTTTTGATCGACTGGGAGATGACATTATGATCGGACACAATTATGCGGATCTTGCGTGGGATATGACGGCGCAGCTGCTGGCCATCGATTCACCCTCCGGCTATACCCATCGGGCGGCGCAGTGGGTGGCACAGGCGTTCCGGGACATGGGCTTTGAGGCAAAGCTGACGGCCAAGGGCGGCGTGCTGGCCGATCTGGGCGGCACGGACAGTGCCGACGGACTGCTTCTGGAGGCCCACACCGATACGCTGGGTGCCATGGTGGCAGAGATCCGGGGCAATGGCCGGCTGAAGCTGACATCCCTCGGCGGCATGAACCCCAACAATGCGGAGGCGGAAAATGTCCGCGTCTACACCCGTGGCGGCCGTGTGCTGGAGGGGACATGCCAGCTGTGCAACGCCTCCGTCCATGTCAACGGGGACTATTCCACCACCGCGCGGAAGTGGGATACCATGGAGATCGTCCTCGATGAGGATGTTTCCTCTGCGGCCGATGCCCGGAAGCTGGGCATTGAGGTGGGCGATATCGTCTGCTTTGACCCCCGCACCCGCCGCACGGAGAGTGGCTATCTGAAAAGCCGTTTTCTCGATGACAAGCTCAGCGTTGGCATTTTGCTGGCCTTTGCCCGGTATCTGCGGGACAACGGCATAACACCGGCCCGCCGGGTTTACGTCCATGTGACAGTGTACGAGGAGGTTGGCCACGGTGGTTCCGCCTCGGTTCCTGCCGGTGTGACGGAGGCCATCTCCGTGGATATGGGCTGCGTGGGCAGCGGCTTGCAGTGCAGTGAGCGGCAGGTGTCCATCTGTGCCAAGGATTCCGGCGGCCCCTACAGCTATGATGTGGTGGGCAAGCTGATCCGGGCGGCGCAGAACACGGGCGCGGACTATGCGGTGGATGTCTACCCCTTCTACGGCTCCGATGTGGAGGCCACACTGCGCGCGGGTGCCGACCTGCGCCACGGCCTGATCGGCTCCGGCGTGTATGCCAGCCACGGCTATGAGCGCAGCCACATCGATGGCGTGTGGAATACCCTGAAGGTGCTGGCAGGCTATCTGCAATTGTAAATCCATCCCCCGGATTGCGAAAATCCGGGGGATTTTGCACACCGGGGAAAGTGCGGAAATCGTGCGATTATTGCGCGATTTGTGCTGATTTCCTGCGAAAAACCAGATTTGCTATTGCAAAAATGCCACTTTTTTCTATAATCAAAATGAAAATACGCTGCGGCCCGGGCCGTGGCCTGTGAAGGAGCGTGCGTTCTGTGAAGTTGACCGACATTCTGCACCATGATTTTTCCGCCCAGAACTGGACGGAGCGGGGCTATGAGCTGCCGCACTATGATGTGAAGGCTCTGCGGGAGAAGACCCATCGGGAACCGACATGGGTTCATTTCGGCGCGGGCAACATTTTTCGCGCATTTCCGGCCGCCGTGCTGCATGAGATCCTCAATACCGGGGCCTATGACCGGGGCGTGATCGTGGCGGAAACCTTTGATTACGAGATCATCGACCGGGCCTATGCACCATATGAAAACCTGTCCCTGCTGGTGAGCCTGTGCGGGGACGGCACCATGGAAAAAAAGGTGATCGCCTCCGTGACAGAGAGCCTGAAAGCGGACTACGCCTTTTCCGACTGGCAGCGTCTGCGGGAGATTTTCCGTTGTCCCACGCTGCAAATGATTTCCTTCACCATTACGGAAAAGGGCTACGGCGTTGCGCCCGCCGATCTGGAGCGGGGGCTGGAGCCGGTGCTGGCCATGGGCAAGGTGGCGGCGCTGCTGTATGAGCGGTATCAGGCCGGGCGGCTGCCCCTGACGGTGCAGAGTATGGACAATTGCTCGCACAATGGCGATAAAGTGAAGGCCGGTGTGCTGGCCTACGCCCGCCGCTGGGCGGAGCAGGGTCTTGTCCCCGGGGACTTTGTGGAATATCTGAGCGATGACGGCTGCGTCAGCTTCCCCTGGTCGATGATCGATAAGATCACTCCCCGGCCCCATGAGCAGGTGCGCGACATGCTGGTGCGGGATGGCTTTGACGATCACGAGACCATCGAAACGGCACGCCACAGCTTCACCGCGCCCTTCGTCAATGCGGAGCAGACCCAGTATCTGGTCATCGAGGATTGCTATCCCAACGGTCGCCCGCCGCTGGAGCTGGGCGGTGTGCTGTATACCGACCGGCAGACGGTGGACAAGGTGGAGACCATGAAGGTCACTACCTGCCTCAACCCCCTGCACACGGCCATGTCCATTTTCGGCTGCATGCTGGGCTATGATCTGATCTCGGCGGAAATGAAGGATCCGGATATCCGCCTGCTGATTCAGAAAATCGGCTATATAGAGGCCATGCCGGTGGTCACGGATCCGGGGGTACTCAATCCCTATGCCTTCATCGGCGCGGTGATCAACCGGCGCCTGCCAAATCCCTTCATGCCCGATGCGCCCCAGCGCATTGCCATGGACACCTCCCAGAAGCTGGCGATCCGCTTCGGTGAGACCATCAAAGCCTATCGCCGCAGGGGGCTGGAACTGTCGGATCTGAAGCTGATCCCGCTGGTGCTGGCGGGCTATGCCCGGTATCTCAAGGGCATCGACGACGTGGGAAATCCCTTCACACCTTCGCCGGATCCGCTGCTGTCGGAGCTGCAGCAGATCGTAGCGCCGCTGCAGGTGCGCCCGGGCGAGCAGGACTTTTCCTGCCTGCGCCGGCTCTACACCCGCGCGGATGTGTTCGGTCTGGATCTTTATGAGGCCGGCTTCGGCCCAATGCTGGAGACACTGGCCGCCCAGCTCTTCGCCGGCCCAGGTGCCGTTCGTAAAACCCTCCACCACTGCGTTATGGAGCGATAACAGAGGGGCTGAACTGTTTCCCGCATCATCCAATGCTATTTCCAGGAGATTTATGGCCGGGCGGAACCATCGGGGGGATTGCCACACCAGTGTGCGCACTGGTTCGCAATGACCTTTGATTTTTTGAGCCTCAATCGGCCCCTACGATAGGAAACCGGTCGGTCATCGGACAGGCGGGGCGTCGTGGGCGCCGCCCCCTACAATGGTCGGGTGGAAGCCTTGTAGTGGCGTGGGGCATTTTTTCAGGCACCGGGGTTCCGGTGCCTGATTTTTGCGTTTTGTACAAAGGAACCTCTGAATAAATCGTCTGCGGCCGAGTGGCGAGTCTTTTTGTCCATCCGTGCAGTTTTGAAAGCGGGAAATACATACAGTATTCCTCTGTTTTCAAAACTTTCATCTGTACAAAAATCCTTCGCCATCGTCTTTTGCCGATTGAATTAGAGGTTCCCAAATTGACATCCGGCGTGTTGGTGGATATAATGAAAGCAGAAACGGTGTGTGGATTTTCGCCCTCGGGCAGCTCCGTTCGGACAGGAGGAACAGACGGTGTTTCAGATTTTGGTGGCAGATGACGACCGCAATACCCGGCGGCTGTTTCAGGCCCTGCTGCAGCAGCAGGGTTACCGGGTGTTTACGGCGGAGAATGGAGTACAGGCGCTGGAGGTCATGGATCGGGAGCATATCGACCTTGTGGTGCTGGATGTGATGATGCCGGGCATGGACGGCTATGAGGTGACGCAGGCCCTGCGCGAGTGCAGCAGCAATCTGCCGATTCTGATGGTTTCCGCCAAACAGCTGCCGGAGGACAAGCGCCGGGGCTTTCTGGTGGGAACCGATGATTATATGACCAAGCCAGTGGACGAGGGGGAAATGCTGCTTCGCATCCGGGCCCTGCTGCGCCGGGCGAGAATTGCCAGCGAGCGGCGCATCGTGCTGGGGGATGTGGAGCTGGACTATGACAGTCTCACCGTATCCCGGTGTGGGCAGGTGCAGCAGTTGCCCCAAAAGGAATTTCTGCTGCTTTACAAGCTTTTGTCCTACCCCGGGAAAATTTTCACCCGCATCCAGCTGATGGACGAGATCTGGGGCGCGGACAGCGACAGCGGCTGGGAGACGGTCACCGTCCACATCGGCCGACTGCGCAGGCGTTTTGAGGGCTGGAGCGAATTCGAGATCGTGTCCGTGCGGGGACTGGGCTACAAGGCGGTGAAAAAGGTATGAGCGGCAGAAGTAAAATGGCGGCGCGGCATTTCGGCCTGCTGCGGATGTTCGTTTTCGTGATGTTTACGGCGGGACTGGTCAATTCCGCCATGACGGCGCTGGCGGTCTATGCGCTGGTACATGCCGGGGTGCTGCAATTTTCCGCGCAGGTGCTGCCGGGTCTTGGGCGGCTGATGCTGATTTTTATGCTGTTCAGCATTCCGGTCAGCCTGCTGGTGGCGGCGCTGAGCAGCAAATTCCCCCTGAAACCGGTGCGGGATCTGATCAGCGGCATGAACCGGCTGGCCTCCGGCAATTTTCAGACCCGGGTCAACGCGGGGCGGATCATGCGCCGGTATCCGGCCTATGTGGAGATGGCGGAAAGCTTTAATAACCTTGCCCAGGAGCTGGAGCACACCCAGATGCTGCGAAGCGACTTTGTCAACAATTTTTCCCATGAGTTCAAAACCCCCATCGTCTCCATTGCGGGCTTTGCCCAGCTGCTGCGCCATGGGGATGTCCCGCCGGAGCAGCAGCGGGAGTATTTGCAGATCATTGAAGAGGAGTCCATGCGTCTGAGCCACATGGCCACCAATGTGCTGAGCCTGACCCGGGTGGAAAACCAGTCTATTTTGACGGATGTGACCGCTTTCAATCTGTCGGAACAGATCCGCTCGTGTATGCTGCTGCTGGAAAGCAAATGGAGCCGCCGGGAGCTGGAGTTGCAGCTGGATTTCGATGAGTTTACCATCCACGCCAGCGAGGAGCTTTTGCGGCAGGTTTGGATCAATCTGCTGGACAACGCAGTGAAATTCACGCCGGAGGGGGGCCGGATCCGGGTGGATATGGCCCAGGTTGGGCAGCAGCTGGAGGTCACCGTGGCCAACACCGGCCCGGAGATCCCGCAGGCGTGTCTGGATCGGATTTTTGACAAATTCTATCAGGTGGATACCTCCCATTCCACCCGGGGCAACGGTGTGGGCCTTGCCATCGTCCGCCGTGTGGTGCAACTGCATGGCGGGCATGTCCGGGTGCGCAGCGGGGCGGGGGAGACGGCCTTTACCGTGTGTCTGCCCCTGTAATCCGGGGCGGCTGTTTACAAAATGTCTGCATTGAGTTTCGTTTCGGTTTAGCATTTTTCAGTATAATCAGGAAAAATGCGGAAAGAGGTCGAAACGATGAACGAAGTCAAACAACCGAAAAAACCGATGCTTTTCTATTATGCCATTGTGCTGCTGGTAATTTTGGCCTTCAACCTGCTGGTGATGCCCAAAATTGCGGCCATGCAGGTGCGGGAAGTGGATTACGGCACATTCATGTCCATGACGGCAGCGGGCAATATCGGGAAAGTGGATATTCAGGAAAACCAGATCCTGTTCACTGACCGGGAGAAAACCCAGATCTACAAAACGGCACCTCTGAACGACCCGACTCTGACCACACGGCTTTATGAGGCGGGGGCAGAGTTCAGCGGCGAAATTGTAGAGGAAACGTCGCCGCTGCTGAGCTTTTTGCTGACGTGGGTTCTCCCGGCGGTGCTGTTTTTTGCCATCGGCCAGCTGCTGACCCGCAAGATGATGGATCGCGCGGGCGGCGGGGCCGGGGCCATGTCCTTCAACATGGGAAAATCCAACGCCAAGGTCTATGTCAAATCCTCCGACGGTATCAGCTTCGATGATGTGGAGGGTGTGGACGAGGCGGAGGAAAGCCTTGCCGAGATCGTGGACTATCTCCATGACCCGGAAAAATACACCCAGATTGGTGCCACCATGCCCAAGGGTGTGCTGCTGGTGGGCCCTCCCGGTACCGGCAAAACCATGCTGGCCAAGGCCGTGGCCGGCGAAGCCAATGTGCCCTTCTTCTCCATTTCCGGTTCG